>NZ_JAUOPX010000060.1:0-18513 GCF_030547455.1 Motilimonas sp. 1_MG-2023
ATCCGTGAAGGTGGCCGTACAGTAGGCGCTGGTGTTGTATCTTCAATCATCGAATAAGTTCGATTGATTAAGAACACTCAAAAAAAGGTCGCTTCGGCGGCCTTTTGTGGTAGCTAAGGTATGAGAAATTACCCCAGCACTAAGATCTAAATCGATAGTAATACGTCTTAAGACAAGATTATTCAGGTTACATTTTAGTGAAAAAACCCTATAATAGGGCCGATTTTAAAGGGGTGTAGTTCCAACGGCAGAACGTCGGATTCCAAATCCGAATGTTGGGAGTTCGAATCTCTCCACCCCTGCCAAATTTGATCTCAGCAGATCAACAACGTTACCTGAATATTGCGCAATGAGCGTAAAGCAGGTCAGATAACCTCGCCTTGCGGGGCTTTTGCATTTACGAAAAGTGGATTTGGTTGTATGACAACGAGCAATGAAAGTACCAGCAGTTCAATGGATGGTCTAAAGTGGTGTACAGTAGCATTACTTTTAATCGGTGCCGTAGTAGGTAACTATTTTGCCGGTGAGGCTGACGCTCACTTTCTGGCACGATTAGTAGGTGTGATCTTTTTGGTTGTTGCCGCACTAGGTGTTGCTGCCGTAACAACAAAAGGCAAGATCTTTATTAGTTTTGCTAAAGAAGCGCAGATTGAAGTGCGAAAAGTGGTATGGCCAACGCGTCAAGAAGCCATGCAAACAACGTTTATCGTATTAGCCGTTTCTGCTATCACCGCACTGATTTTGTGGGGGCTTGACGGCATCTTAGTACGTTTAGTGGCATTCATTACTGGAGTTAGTCTTTAACTATGACTGAGATTGCAGAACAAAAAATGAGATGGTATGTAGTGCAAGCTTTTTCTGGCTATGAAGCACGCGTAACCAAAACACTCAATGAATATATTAAAATGCATGAAATGGAAGATTACTTCGAAGAGGTACTCGTGCCGACTGAAGAAGTGGTTGAAATGCGTGCGGGTCAAAAGCGTAAAAGCGAACGCAAGTTTTTCCCAGGTTATGTATTAGTTAAAATGGTGATGAACGATGAAACTTGGCACTTAGTGCGCAGTATTCCTCGTGTCATGGGCTTTATCGGTGGAACCACTGAACGTCCTGCACCCATTTCTCAAAAAGAAGCAGATGCTATTTTAAATCGCTTACAAGATGCGATTGATAAGCCAAGACCTAAAACCTTATTCGAACCAGGTGAAGTGGTTCGCGTTACTGATGGTCCATTTGCTGACTTTAACGGTGTGGTTGAAGAAGTCGATTATGATAAGAGCCGCGTTAAAGTGTCGGTACTTATTTTCGGTCGCTCAACACCGGTTGACTTAGAGTTTGGTCAAATTGAGAAATCGTAAAAACTGTTTTTGAAAAAGCCCCTTTAATAAGGGGCTTTTTTTTACCTGCCATAAATTAAGTGCGATTAAAAATAGTGCAATGGATACGCTAATTTGTTTGTAATTGCACCACTTTTAACCTAAAATACGCGCTCTTTTATATCTGGCGTTGACTGAACGCGAGATAAAGCAGCAAGTAAGCATTATTTATTTGCGTTTACACTAGGGAAGCGAGTGATTCATCACTGGCGTTATACCCACCCACGAGGTATTTAAAATGGCTAAAAAAGTCACGGCTTATATCAAGCTACAAGTTGCAGCTGGCGCTGCGAACCCAAGTCCCCCAGTTGGTCCTGCACTAGGTCAACACGGTGTTAACATCATGGAATTCTGTAAAGCGTTTAACGCAAAAACAGATTCTCTTGAAAAAGGTGCTCCAGTACCAGTAGTTATCACTGTATACGCTGACCGTTCTTTCACTTTTGAAACTAAGACTCCACCTGCATCTTTCTTACTTAAGAAAGCGGCTGGCATCAAGTCTGGTTCAGCAGTACCAAACAAGACTAAAGTGGGCACAGTAACACAAGCTCAACTTGAAGAGATCGCAAAAACTAAAGAAGCAGACCTAACTGGTGCTGATTTAGAAGCGATGGTTCGTTGTATCGCTGGATCTGCCCGTTCTATGGGCTTGGTAGTAGAGGGCTAAGAAATGGCTAAAGTATCTAAGCGCATGCGCGCAATCAAAGAAAAAGTTGACGGTACTAAAGAGTACAGCATCAACGAAGCTATTGCTCTACTTCAAGAATTAGCAACTGCTAAATTCGTAGAAAGTGTAGATGCTTCTGTAAACCTAGGCATTGATGCACGTAAATCTGACCAAAACGTACGTGGCGCAACTGTGCTACCACACGGTACTGGTCGCGAAGTACGTGTTGCAGTATTTACCCAAGGTGCTAACGCTGAAGCGGCTCTTGCTGCTGGCGCTGACATCGTAGGTATGGATGACCTAGCGGCACAAGTTAAAGCTGGCGAAATGAACTTCGACGTAGTAATTGCTTCTCCTGATGCAATGCGCGTTGTCGGTCAACTTGGCCAAATCTTAGGTCCACGCGGCCTAATGCCTAACCCTAAAGTTGGCACAGTAACACCTGACGTTGCAACAGCAGTTAAAAATGCTAAAGCAGGTCAAGTACGTTACCGTAATGACAAAAATGGTATCATCCATACTACCATTGGTAAGGCAACATTCTCTGGCGATCAAATCAAAGAGAACCTTGAGTCACTAATCATTGCACTTAAGAAAGCTAAGCCTTCTTCTGCAAAAGGTCAGTTCATCAAGAAAGTAACAATTTCGACTACTATGGGCGCAGGCGTTGCTGTAGACCAAGCAACACTAGTAACCGTAGTAGCATAATTGACAAGGCGTGAAATTGTTGTATAATTTTGCGCCTTGATTTGGAAAGGGCCATTGGTCCCCTCCAAGACCGTTGGCGTGAGCCTAGATAAGCACACTTAATATCCAACGTAGATGGTACCGGACCCCAGATAGAATTATTCTGCTGGTTCCGTTTGCCGTATTAGTCCCTCTAACTTGTTAGAGGTTATTTTTCCAGACATTAGTCTGGTATGGAATCCAGGAGTAAAGCCAATGGCAATCAGACTCGACGACAAAAAAGCAATTGTTGCTGAAGTCAACGAAGCTGCCCAGGCTGCCCTATCTGCTGTAGTTGCTGATTCACGTGGCGTTACAGTAGGTGCAATGAACAGTTTACGCGCTAAAGCTCGTGAAGCTGGTGTAACATTACGTGTAGTACGTAATACACTAGCTCGTCGTGCTGTTGAAGGTACCTCTTTTGAGTGTCTTCAAACTGTGTTTACTGGTCCTACTCTTATTGCTTTTTCTCTTGAGCACCCAGGTGCTGCAGCGCGTCTTCTAAAAGACTTCGCTAAAGAAGAAAAGAAATTTGAAGTAAAAGGGTTAGCCTACGAGGGAGAATTAATCCCTGCAGAGCAAATTGACCGCTTAGCGAAGCTACCAACATACGACGAAGCAATTGCGCAGCTAATGATGACGATGAAAGAAGCGTCTGCTGGCAAGCTGGTACGTACACTGGCTGCACTTCGCGACCAAAAAGAGCAAGAAGCAGCTTAATAAGTTTGCTTATTTTTAAAAATTTCATAAATTTAGGAAATTTGAGTCATGTCTATCACTAAAGACCAAATCTTAGAAGCTGTTGCAGCAATGACTGTAATGGAAGTTGTTGAACTAGTTGAAGCAATGGAAGAAAAATTCGGCGTATCTGCTGCAGCTGCAGTAGTATCTGGCGGCGGCGACGCTGGCGCAGCTGCTGAAGAGCAAACTGAATTCACAGTAATTCTTAAGTCTGCTGGCGCTAACAAAGTTGCAGCTATCAAAGCTGTACGTGGCGCAACAGGTCTAGGCCTTAAAGAAGCTAAAGCAGTAGTTGATGCAGCTCCTGCTCCAGTTAAAGAAGGCGTTGATAAAGCTGAAGCTGAAGCGCTTAAAGCAGCTCTAGAAGAAGCTGGTGCTGAAGTTGAACTTAAGTAATCTATCATTAGATTACTAGTCGATTCGTCGGCTAGAGGCTGGTGCTTTTTGGCACCGGCCTTTTTGCGCTATAGGAATAGTTGAAATTTCGTCTCGTTTGTTCGACTATGCTAAAGCCTAAATGTGTTGTTTAACATTTAGCACTACAAAACGATACAACTAAGATCTGTCCCACGGTTGGACAGAGTGGGTCACTTATCAGCGAGCTGAGGAACCATATGGTTTACTCTTATACAGAGAAAAAACGTATTCGTAAGGACTTTGGTAAGCGTCCGCAGGTTATTGAGACTCCTTACCTATTGTCTATCCAGCTTGATTCGTTCAAACGTTTCATTAACGTTGATCCTGAAGGCGAAGTTGGACTAGAAGCTGCATTTCGTAGCGTATTTCCGATCAAGAGCTATTCTGGTACATCGGAATTACAATATGTGAGTTTCCGCTTAGGCGAACCTGTGTTTGACGTGAAAGAATGTCAAATCCGAGGTGTTACATATTCCGCACCCCTTCGAGTCAAGCTACGTCTAGTGCTTTATGATAGAGACGCACCAGCGGGCACTGTAAAGGATATTAAAGAGCAAGAAGTCTACATGGGTGAAATGCCACTCATGACTGAGAACGGTACTTTCGTTATCAACGGTACTGAGCGCGTAATAGTATCTCAGTTACATCGTTCTCCAGGTGTATTCTTCGATCACGACAAGGGTAAAACCCATAGCTCTGGTAAAGTTCTTTATAATGCTCGAGTTATTCCTTACCGTGGATCTTGGTTAGATTTCGAATTCGATCCGAAAGACAATTTATTTGTCCGTATCGACCGTCGTCGTAAGCTACCAAGCACCATCGTTCTTCGTGCGTTGGAATACACTACCGAAGAAATTTTAGAGATGTTCTTTGATACAGTTCATTTCGAGATTAAAGATGGCAAACTGACACTAGACTTAGTGGCAGAGCGTTTACGTGGTGAAATCGCGACATTTGATATCGTAGTTGATGGCGAAGTACTAGTAGAAACTGGTCGTCGTATTACTGCGCGTCATATTCGTGAATTACAAAAAGCCAACGTTGAGCGTTTAGAAGTACCTGCGGAATACATCGTAGGT
The DNA here is from genome assembly GCF_030547455.1 of Motilimonas sp. 1_MG-2023. NCBI lineage: Bacteria > Pseudomonadati > Pseudomonadota > Gammaproteobacteria > Alteromonadales > Motilimonas > Motilimonas sp. 1_MG-2023. The sequence continues at coordinate 5,007 of NZ_JAUOPX010000060.1, forward strand.
AAAGTAGCTGCGAAAGATTACGTTAATGCTGAGACTGGCGAAGTAATCGTACCTGCTAACACTGAGCTAACTCTTGAAATGGTCGCTGAAATGTCACTTGCTGGCATTAAAGAATTCGAAACACTGTACACCAGTGAATTAGACAGCGGTGCATACATTTCAAATACGCTACGTATCGATTCATCGACTAACCGTCTTGAAGCGTTAGTAGAAATTTACCGCATGATGCGTCCTGGTGAGCCACCAACGCGTGATGCAGCTGAAGCCCTATTTGAAAACTTATTCTTCAATGAAGATCGTTATGACCTATCTAAAGTAGGCCGTATGAAGTTCAACCGTCGTGTTGATTTTGAAGATGAGCAAGGTGCTGGCACATTAAGTAAAGAAGATATTGTCGCGGTAATGAAAACCCTGATCAATATCCGCGATGGTAAAGGCGAAGTGGACGATATCGACCACCTTGGTAACCGTCGTATTCGTTGTGTTGGTGAAATGGCTGAAAACCAATTCCGTGTTGGCCTCGTTCGTGTTGAACGTGCTGTACGTGAACGTCTATCTCTAGGTGACTTAGACGCGGTAATGCCACAAGATCTAATCAACGCGAAACCGATTTCTGCAGCAGTGAAAGAATTCTTTGGTTCTTCACAGTTGTCGCAATTTATGGATCAAAACAACCCGCTATCAGAAGTGACGCACAAACGTCGTATTTCTGCATTAGGTCCGGGTGGTCTAACGCGTGAGCGTGCAGGCTTTGAAGTTCGAGACGTACATCCGACTCACTACGGTCGTCTATGTCCTATCGAAACGCCTGAAGGTCCAAACATCGGTCTAATTAACTCATTAGCGACTTTCTCTCGTACTAACTCGTACGGTTTCCTTGAAACACCATACCGTAAGGTTGTTGATGGTGTAGTAACGGATGACGTTGAGTATTTGTCTGCGATTGAAGAAGGTAACTACGTTATCGCACAGGCAAATGCCGCGGTAGACGAAGATGCTAAGTTAACAGACGAATTGATTCCATGTCGTCACAAAGGTGAATCTACCTTTATGACTGCAGATCAAATGCAATATATGGACGTATCTCCACAGCAGATCATCTCTGTTGCGGCATCGCTTATTCCGTTCCTAGAACACGATGACGCGAACCGTGCATTGATGGGATCGAACATGCAACGTCAAGCTGTACCAACACTAAGAGCTGATAAGCCATTAGTAGGTACCGGTATTGAAAAACGTATTGCTGTCGACTCTGGTGTAACCGTAGTTGCTAAGCGCGGTGGTGTGGTTGATTACGTTGATGCATCACGCATCGTAATTAAAGTAAATGAAGAAGAAATGGTACCGGGCGAAGCAGGTATCGACATTTACAACCTGAACAAATACACCCGTTCAAACCAAAATACATGTATCAACCAACGTCCTACTTGTAACCCAGGTGAGCCGATTGTTAAAGGTGATGTATTAGCGGATGGTCCTTCAACCGACATGGGCGAACTTGCTCTTGGCCAAAACATGAAGATCGCCTTCATGCCTTGGAACGGTTACAACTTTGAGGATTCCATCACTGTTTCTGAGCGTGTGGTTAAAGAAGACCGCTTTACCACTATCCATATTCAAGAGCTATCTTGTATCTCTCGTGATACTAAGTTAGGTCCTGAAGAGATCACTGCGGATATTCCAAACGTAGGTGAGTCAGCCCTTAGCAAACTGGATGAGTCTGGTGTTGTATATGTGGGTGCTGAAGTAAAACCTGGCGATATCCTAGTTGGTAAAGTAACACCTAAAGGTGAAACTCAGCTAACACCAGAAGAGAAACTATTACGAGCTATCTTCGGTGAAAAAGCGTCTGACGTTAAAGACAGCTCGCTACGTGTTGCAAACTCAGTTTACGGTACCGTAATCGATGTTCAAGTATTTACCCGTGATGGCGTAGAGAAAGACAAGCGTGCGATCGAAATTGAAGAGATGCAGCTGAAAGAAGCGAAGAAAGACTTGACTGAAGAGTTCAAGATCTTAGAAGACGGTGTTTTCTCGCGTGCGAAGAACCTGTTGATCGCGGCTGGTAAATCAGAAGAAACTCTGATTAAAACGTCTCGTGACAAGTGGTTTGAAATTGCCCTTGCTGACGAAGAAGTGCAAAGCCAGTTAGAGCAAATTGGTGAGCAGTACGACGAGCTGAAAGCGGAATTCGACAAGAAATTTGATACTAAACGTCGCAAGATCATCCAAGGTGATGATCTAGCGCCGGGTGTATTGAAGATTGTTAAAGTTTACCTTGCGGTTAAACGTCGTATTCAACCTGGTGATAAAATGGCCGGTCGTCACGGTAACAAAGGTGTTATCTCGACTATCGTACCTATCGAAGACATGCCTCATGACGAGCATGGTGAACCAGTTGATATCGTGTTAAACCCATTGGGTGTACCGTCACGGATGAACATCGGTCAGGTTCTTGAAACCCACTTAGGCCTAGCGGCTAAAGGTGTGGGTGAGAAGATTGACCGCATGCTGAAAGATCAGCGTGAAGTTGAAATTGCCAAAGTACGCGATTTCATTCAGCAGGTTTATGATCTAGGTAATACCCGTCAAGAAGTAGACCTAACTACTTTCACAGATGACGAAGTATTACGCTTAGCCCATCACTTACGTAAAGGTTTGCCTACGGCAACGCCAGCGTTTGATGGTGCGAAAGAAGGTGAGATTAAAGAGCTACTGCGTTTAGCTGATTTACCTGATTCAGGTCAGCTACAATTGTTTGATGGCCGTACTGGTAATGCGTTTGAGCGTCCAGTAACGGTGGGTTACATGTACATGCTGAAACTTAACCACTTGGTTGATGACAAGATGCATGCGCGTTCTACAGGCTCTTACAGCCTAGTAACTCAGCAACCTCTGGGTGGTAAAGCTCAGTTCGGTGGCCAACGTTTTGGTGAGATGGAAGTATGGGCACTAGAAGCATACGGTGCCGCTTATACGCTTCAAGAAATGCTGACTGTTAAGTCAGATGATGTGAATGGTCGTACTAAGATGTATAAGAACATCGTAGACGGTGACCATAGAATGGAGCCAGGCATGCCTGAGTCGTTCAACGTATTGTTGAAAGAAATCCGTTCTCTAAGCATCAACATCGAGCTAGACGAGAAATAAGCAGGGCTTAAGCCTGAAGTGAGTAAAGCGCTTTCAATGCGAAAGCGCTTTTAGCGTCGTTCCCAGTGGGAGAAAAACGTGAAAGACTTATTAAAGTTTTTAAAACAGCAAAATAAGACCGAAGAATTTGATGGTATCAAAATCGGTCTTGCTTCACCTGATCAAGTACGTTCTTGGTCTTTCGGTGAAGTTAAAAAGCCAGAAACCATTAACTACCGTACTTTTAAGCCTGAGCGTGACGGCCTTTTTTGTGCGCGTATTTTTGGTCCTGTAAAAGATTACGAATGTTTGTGTGGTAAATACAAGCGTCTTAAGCACCGTGGTGTGATCTGTGAGAAGTGTGGCGTAGAAGTTACCCAGACTAAAGTTCGTCGTGACCGTATGGGCCACATCGAATTAGCTTCTCCTGTTGCGCACATTTGGTTCTTAAAATCACTGCCATCTCGTATCGGTCTATTACTAGACATGACGCTACGTGATATTGAGCGCATTCTTTACTTTGAATCTTTCGTGGTAATCGAGCCAGGTATGACTAACCTGGAGCGCGGTCAAATGCTGACCGAAGAAAATTACCTAGACGCGCTTGAAGAATGGGGTGATGAGTTCGAAGCTAAGATGGGGGCTGAAGCAGTTTTACAACTGTTAAAAGCAATCGAGCTTCAGAGCGAAATCAAAATTATGCACGAAGAGTTAGAAACGACTAACTCTGAAACTAAGCGTAAGAAGCTAACTAAGCGTCTTAAGCTGATGGAAGCATTTGACCAATCAGGCAACAAGCCAGAGTGGATGATCCTAACGGTTCTTCCAGTGCTACCACCTGATCTACGTCCATTAGTTCCACTGGACGGCGGTCGTTTCGCGACATCCGATCTAAACGATCTTTACCGTCGTGTCATCAACCGTAACAACCGTCTTAAGCGTCTACTTGACCTAGCGGCGCCAGACATTATCGTACGTAACGAAAAGCGTATGTTACAAGAGTCTGTTGATGCGCTATTAGATAACGGTCGTCGCGGTCGTGCGATTACTGGTTCTAACAAACGTCCGCTTAAATCTTTGGCCGATATGATCAAAGGTAAACAAGGTCGTTTCCGTCAAAACTTACTTGGTAAGCGTGTTGACTACTCAGGCCGTTCGGTAATTACCGTTGGTCCAACACTTCGCTTACACCAGTGTGGTCTTCCTAAGAAGATGGCACTTGAGCTATTTAAGCCATTCGTATACGGCAAGCTAGAAGCGCGTGGTTTAGCCACTACGATCAAAGCAGCTAAGAAATTAGTTGAGCGCGAAGGCGGTGAAGTATGGGATATCCTAGAAGACGTAATCCGCGAACATCCGGTTATGTTAAACCGTGCACCAACCCTGCACAGACTTGGTATCCAAGCGTTTGAGCCAGTATTAATTGAAGGTAAAGCAATCCAATTACATCCATTGGTTTGTGCGGCATACAACGCCGACTTCGATGGTGACCAAATGGCGGTACACGTTCCTCTAACTATCGAAGCACAGTTAGAAGCGCGTACCCTAATGATGTCAACTAACAACGTACTTTCTCCCGCGAACGGTGAGCCAATCATCGTACCTTCTCAGGACGTTGTATTGGGTCTTTACTACATGACACGTGATCGCATTAATGCGAAAGGCGAAGCCATGTGGTTTAAGAGCCCGAAAGAAGCAGAAAAAGCGTACCGTGCAGGTGCGGTTGAACTTCATGCGCGCGTTAAGGTTCGTATCACTGAAACAGTGATCGACGATGAAGGTAACCGTAGCGAAGTGGTCAGCCTGAAAGATACGACTGTTGGTCGTTCTATTCTTTGGCTTATCGCTCCTGCAGGCATGGATTTCGAGCTATTTAACCAAGCGATTGGTAAAAAGCAAGTATCAGGTCTAATTAACGCTTGTTACCGTAAGCTTGGTCTAAAACCAACGGTAATTTTTGCTGACCAATTAATGTACACCGGTTTCCATTACGCGACCCTGTCTGGTGCCTCTGTAGGTATCAACGACATGGTGATCCCGGATGAGAAAAAAGGCATCATTGAAGCTGCTGAAGAAGAAGTTCAAGAAATTTCTGAGCAGTTCCAATCAGGTCTAGTTACCGCGGGTGAGCGTTATAACAAAGTAATCGATATCTGGGCATCAGCTAACGAACAAGTTTCTAAAGCGATGATGGATAACCTGTCTACTGAAACGGTTATTAACCGTGAAGGTAAAGAGGAAACTCAGAAATCATTTAACAGCATCTACATGATGGCCGACTCGGGCGCGCGTGGTAGTGCTGCGCAGATTCGTCAGCTAGCGGGTATGCGTGGTCTGATGGCTAAGCCAGATGGCTCTATCATCGAAACGCCGATTGTTGCGAACTTCCGTGAAGGTCTAAACGTACTTCAGTACTTTATCTCGACTCACGGTGCACGTAAGGGTCTAGCAGATACGGCACTTAAAACGGCTAACTCAGGTTACCTAACGCGTCGTCTAGTAGACGTAGCACAAGATTTAGTCGTAACCGAAGAAGACTGTGGTACACACGAAGGTCTATGGGTAATGCCATTGATTGAAGGCGGCGACGTTGTTGAGCCTTTACGTGAGCGTGTGCTAGGTCGTGTTGTTGCTGAAGACATCATTAAGCCAGGTACTGAAGACGAAGTATTAGTTGAGCGTAACATCATGCTTGACGAAAAACTGTGTGACATTCTTGAAGAAAACTCAGTTGATATCGTTAAAGTGCGCTCTGTTATTACTTGTGAAAACGACTATGGTGTGTGTGCAAACTGTTACGGTCGTGACCTAGCACGTGGTCACATTGTTGGCCAAGGTGAAGCGGTTGGTGTTATTGCAGCACAATCAATCGGTGAGCCGGGTACACAGTTAACCATGCGTACCTTCCACATCGGTGGTGCGGCATCACGAGCGTCAGCAGAAAACAACGTTCAAGTTAAAAACACAGGTAGCGTGAAACTTTACAATGCTAAGTTTGTTGTTAACTCTGACGGTAAACCAGTGGTTACTTCTCGTTCTACCGAATTAATGGTATTGGACGAACTAGGCCAAACCAAAGAAGCGCACAAAGTGCCTTATGGTGCAATCCTAGAGAAGAAAGACGGTGAAGCGATTACCGCAGGTGAAGTGGTTGCTAACTGGGACCCACATACTCACCCTATCATCACTGAGGTAGCGGGTACCATCAAGTTTGCTGACTTGATTGAGAATGTGACTGTCACTCGTCAAACTGATGAGCTAACAGGTCTATCTAGCATGGTTGTGCTTGATCCAGGTCAGCGCCCAAGTGCTGGTAAAGAAATGCGCCCAATGGTTAAGTTGGTTGATGCGGCAGGGAATGACATTAACATTCCTGGTACCGACATTGCTGCGCAATACTTCTTACCTGGTAATGCGATTGTGAACCTTGAAGATGGTGTGCAAGTAAACGTGGGTGACGCGCTAGCGCGTATTCCACAAGAAAGCTCGAAAACTCGTGATATTACGGGTGGTCTACCTCGCGTAGCCGACTTATTCGAAGCACGTACACCGAAAGATGCAGCAATCCTAGCGGAAGTGACAGGTACGATTTCTTACGGCAAAGAAACCAAAGGTAAGCGTCGTCTTGTAATTACGCAGCCAGATGGTGAGCATTACGAAGAGATGATTCCTAAGTGGCGTCACCTTAACGTGTTTGAGGGTGAGAAGGTTCAAAAAGGTGAAGTTATCGCCGATGGTCCAGAATCACCACATGATATTTTACGTCTTCGTGGTATTAGCCCAGTGGCTAACTACATCGCGAATGAAGTACAAGACGTTTACCGTCTACAAGGCGTAAAAATCAACGATAAGCACATTGAAGTTATCGTGCGTCAAATGCTACGTAAAGTGATCATTAAGCATGCTGGTGACACCGACTTCTTACCTGGTGAACAGGTTGAAGTGGCTCGCGTTAACATTGCTAACCGTGCATTGATTGCTGACGGTAAAACACCAGCTACGTTCTTCCACGAACTACTGGGTATTACTAAAGCATCACTTGCCACTGAATCATTTATTTCGGCAGCATCGTTCCAAGAAACGACGCGCGTATTAACTGAAGCAGCGGTAGGCGGCAAAGTGGATGAGCTTCGTGGCTTGAAAGAAAACGTTATCGTGGGTCGTCTGATCCCTGCGGGTACCGGTTATTCTTACCACAAAGAGCGTAACGAGCGTCGCAATAACCCTGAAGCGGCTAAACCAACGCCAGTAACAGCAGATGAAGCCGAGCAAAGCTTAGCGAATCTACTTAACTTAGCTGATTCAAGCGATAATTAATCAATTCGTTATGGATTGAATGAAAGGCACCTTCGGGTGCCTTTTTTATTGCCTGTTATTTAGCGCCGGTATATCAAACCTCTATTGCTCACCACTTCTATTGTTAACCTTATTATCACTCTGTTGTCACCGTTTGTTCATTTGCTGTTGCTAGCTTTAATTGTACTGTTCAATAAGAGGCAAGTATGGCTAAAGTCATTCATTACTATCGTACTGTTTGGTTATCGGATGTGCACTTAGGCTTTAAGGATTGTAAAGCGGAGTATCTAATCCAGTTTTTACAAAGTATGCGCTGTGACAAATTGATTCTAGCTGGTGATATTGTCGACTTTTGGGCCCTAAAAAGGCAAGTGTACTGGCCCGAATCCCATATGAAAGTGGTGCAGTTATTGCTAGACATTGCGCGCCAAGGTACCCAAGTGATTTATGTACCGGGTAATCATGACGCAGCGATCCGCCAACTTGGCCAGCCTGAGCTAAATCTGGCGCAGATCCATCATCAATATCAACATACCACCAGTTTAGGGTTAAAGGTGTTGGTGATCCACGGTGATGAATTTGATGCGATGGTCTGTTATTCCAAGATCACTTCGTTTATTGGCGATCTTTCCTATGATCTTTTGCTTTTTCTTAACCGCCATGTCTATCACCTGCGTAAGCGATTGGGGTTTAACTATTGGTCATTGGCGGGGTATATCAAAGAACGGATCCCCAAAGCAAATATTGCCATTTCCCGTTTTCGTCATGCTGCCATGGCTTATGGGCGTCGTAAGGGGGTAAATATGGTGGTATGTGGTCATATTCATCATCCTGAGATGGTGACAGAAGGTGACATGATCTACACCAACTTGGGGGATTGGGTGGAGAATTGCAGTGCGCTCGTTGAAGAGCTTGATGGCAATCTACATTTGGTACGCAGCACTGAACAAACAGAATTCTTGCAACATCTCGATGAGGCGCATTTATCCAGTGTGGCTTAAGGCTGCTGTGTTTTAGATGTAATTACGTTAAGATAAAGTACCTTATAATTATCGAGATGTAACCATGACTAAGCACATTATTGCCACTGACCAAGCGCCAGCCGCGATTGGCCCCTATTCACAAGCTAACAAATGGGGCGACCTTATTTTTACTTCGGGTCAAATTCCTTTGGTGCCTGAAACCATGGCGGTGTTAGAAGGTGACATTACGGCTCAGGCTGAGTTGGTGATGGAAAACCTAATGAAGGTTCTAGCAGAAGGTGGCGCCGATGAAACTACCGTAGTGAAAACGACTTGTTTCTTAAGTGACATGAATAACTTTGTGGCCTTTAACGAAGTCTATGGCAAGTATTTCCCAACCAATGCACCCGCCCGCTCTTGCGTTGAAGTGGCACGTTTACCTAAAGACGTATTGGTTGAAGTTGAAGCGATTGCTTACGTTAAGTGATAGCGATCTTGGTTGATCTTAGTATTGTTTAATTCAGCAAAGATCAATCACAAGCAACCATCTCTGCATTATCTTATTGTCACGTTGGGGTTTACATGCGTTTAGCGATACTCGTCACCGCGCCCGCTTATGGTAGCCAAGGTTCGGCTTCTGCTTATATGTTTACGCAAGCAGCAATTGAAATGGGGCATGAGATCCAAGGGATCTTTTTTTATCAGCAAGGTGTGACCAATGCTAACAACTTTACCACGCCCGCCAGTGATGAAGACGATTTAGTTAAATTATGGCAAACCCTTGCCGTTGCACATGGCTTTAGTCTTGATGTATGTATTTCAGCAGCTTTGCGCCGTGGCGTGGTAGATAGCGTGTCAGCGCAAGAGCAGCAACTGGCCGCGGCTAATTTGCAAGCGCCATTTGCCATGACAGGGTTAGGGCAGCTAGCCGAGCTATCAAGTCGAGCTGATCGCTTGGTGCAGTTTTAGGGGCAATGAGATGAAGATAGCGATTATTAATACCCAAATGCCCCATGGCATGGCTGATGCGCGCGAGTCGTTAGATGCCGCACTCGCTTTATCAGGTTTTACGGAAAACCTAAGTGTGTTTTTTCTCGATGATGGCGTTTATCAATTAGTTGAAAATCAGCAACCTCAAAGCATATTGCAGCGACATATTCAGCCGACGTTTAAATTGTTTGATTTGTATGACATTGAGACCGTATACGTGTGCGAACAATCTTGCTTGCTGCGGGGGATTGACCCAAAGCGTTTGTGTATTCCAGTACAGTTATTGCAACCGCAGCAACTCAGTGAAAAATTACACCAGCAGCAACAGATAATCCGTTTTTAAGGCCTGGTAAATATGATTTTACACACCGTTAAGCATTCCCCTTTTAACCATAAATCCCTTGAACAAGTGTTACCGAGGCTAGGGCAGGACGATTATTTGTTATTAATTGAAAATAGCGTTGTGGCAGTGACCGTGACTCATGAGCTCTCCGAGGCCTTGAATGAACTGGCTTTGCAGCAGCGGTTATTTGTTTTAGAGCCCGATTTATTAGCGCGAGGTTTATCTAGCTCAGTAGGTAATCTTGTTGATTATAAAGGATTTGTTTTGCTTGTTGAAAAGGCGGATACGACTATTTCTTGGTAACACTCGCTACTCAGTTGGTCCCTGCTTTGTTGTTGCTTCTCACGTTTTCGACCCCGCCTCGTTCGCAGCCGCTATAATTGGTTTACTTTATGAGCAGTCTTGTTCTTGACACGCCTACTCAAGGGTAATAAAATTTCGCGTCCCAAGTTTTGGGGCATGATTTTTCACGTTACATAAGTATCAGGAGCTATTTTTAATGGCAACAATTTCACAGCTGGTTCGCAAACCACGTAAAGCACCGGTTAAAAAAACCAACGTGCCTGCGCTGGAAGCGTGCCCACAAAGACGTGGTGTATGTACTCGCGTATATACTACTACTCCTAAAAAACCTAACTCAGCACTACGTAAAGTTGCTCGTGTTCGTTTAACTAACGGCTACGAAGTAACTTCATACATCGGTGGTGAAGGTCACAACCTACAAGAGCACAGCGTGATCCTAATCCGCGGTGGTCGTGTAAAAGATTTACCGGGTGTTCGTTACCACACCGTTCGCGGTGCACTAGATACTTCTGGTGTAACTGCACGTCGTCAGTCTCGTTCTAAGTACGGTGCTAAACGACCAAAAGGTTAATGGTTCTTCGTAAAGTAAGGCCAAGCAAAGACAATTTTAATTAATCGTTTTGGGGTAAACCTGAAGCAAACGGAGAATATAAGATGCCAAGAAGACGCGTCGTCGGTCAGCGTAAAATCCTTCCGGACCCTAAGTTCGGATCAGAGATTCTGGCCAAATTCATCAACGTAGTAATGGTTGATGGTAAAAAATCTACTTCTGAGAAAATCGTATACGGTGCATTAGATGCTGCAGCTCAAAAGAGCAGCAAAGAGCACCTAGACATTTTTGAAGTAGCTCTTGATAACGTGCGCCCTACTGTCGAGGTTAAATCTCGTCGTGTGGGTGGTTCTACTTACCAAGTTCCAGTTGAAGTACGTCCTAGTCGTCGTAATGCACTGGCTATGCGTTGGTTAGTTGAAGCAGCACGTAAACGTGGTGAAAAATCAATGGCAGCACGTCTAGCTGGTGAGCTAGTTGATGCAGCAGACAACAAAGGCACTGCGGTTAAGAAACGTGAAGATGTTCACCGTATGGCTGAAGCAAACAAAGCGTTTGCACATTACCGCTGGTAATATTATGGCGTGGCTAGTCCACGCCGTTAGTTGTTATCTGAAGGAGCGCTTATTTATTAAGCGTTCCTTTAGTTAAGAGGAAATATTGTGGCTCGTACAACTCCCTTAGAGCGTTACCGGAATATTGGTATTTGTGCTCATGTTGACGCAGGCAAAACTACCACTACCGAACGCGTGCTTTTTTATACCGGCTTGTCTCACAAAATTGGTGAAGTACATGACGGCGCTGCGACCATGGACTGGATGGAGCAAGAGCAAGAGCGTGGTATTACTATCACTTCTGCTGCTACCACCACATTCTGGCGTGGTATGGAAGCTCAATTCGATGAACATCGTATTAATATCATCGATACTCCAGGACACGTTGACTTTACGATTGAAGTAGAACGCTCTTTGCGTGTACTCGATGGTGCTGTTGTGGTGTTTTGTGGTTCGTCTGGTGTGGAACCTCAATCAGAAACCGTTTGGCGTCAAGCTGACAAATACGAAGTGCCTCGCATGGTATTTGTTAACAAGATGGACCGTGCGGGTGCCAACTTTGAACGTGTTGTCGAGCAAATTCGCAATCGTTTGGGCGCAGTATGTGTACCAATTCAATTAAATATTGGTTCTGAAGAAGATTTTCACGGTGTAATCGACTTAGTAAAAATGAAGGCGATTAACTGGAATGAAGATGATCAGGGCATGACTTTTGAATACTCCGATATTCCTGCTGACCTTCAAGCAAAAGCTGAAGAAATGCGTGAATACATGGTAGAAAGCGCAGCTGAAGCATCTGATGAGCTGATGGAAAAATACCTTGAAGAAGGTGAACTGTCAGAACAAGAAATCAAAGCCGGACTTCGTCAACGTACAATCAATAACGAAATCGTTCTTGCTTGTTGTGGTAGTGCCTTTAAAAACAAAGGTGTGCAAGCAGTATTGGATGCAGTGGTGGAATATCTTCCTGCTCCTAACCAAGTTAAAGCCATCACAGGTGTTGATGAGCATGATAACGAAGTAACGCGTATTTCTTCCGATGACGAACCGTTTGCAGCGCTTGCATTCAAAATTGCAACAGATCCGTTTGTGGGCACGTTGACCTTTTTGCGTGTGTATTCTGGTGTGGTAAATACAGGTGATGCTGTTTACAACTCAGTAAAACAAAAGCGTGAGCGCTTTGGCCGCATTGTACAAATGCATGCCAACGACAGAAAAGAATTAAAACAAATCCATGCGGGCGACATAGCTGCTGCTATTGGGCTCAAAGATGTCACCACCGGTGACACGCTATGTGATATGGATAACAAAGTTATCTTAGAACGCATGGAGTTTCCTGATCCGGTGATCCAGATTGCGGTTGAGCCAAGAACCAAGGCTGACCAAGAGAAAATGGGTATTGCGCTGCAGAAACTAGCAGCAGAAGATCCATCATTTCGCGTTGAAACCGATGCTGAATCGGGCCAGACATTGATTTCTGGCATGGGTGAGCTACACCTAGATATCATCGTTGATCGAATGAAGCGTGAATTCAGCGTTGACTGTAACGTAGGTAAACCTCAGGTTGCTTATCGTGAAGCTATCCGTAAAACGGTAAAAGTTGAAGGCAAGTTCATTCGTCAATCAGGCGGTAAAGGTCAGTATGGCCACGTTTGGTTGAAGATGGAACCATTACCAGCGGGTACTGGTTACGAATTTGTTAACGAAATTGTTGGGGGAACCGTTCCAAAGGACTTTATCCCTGCCGTTGACAAAGGCTGTAAAGAACAAATGGACCAAGGGGTACTGGCTGGTTTTCCAATGCTAGACGTTAAAGTAACCCTGTTTGATGGTTCATTCCACGATGTTGACTCCAATGAAATGGCGTTTAAGATCGCTGGAGCAATGGGCTTTAGAAACGGTGCGTTAGAAGCTGATCCGGTTATTCTAGAGCCTATGATGAAGGTTGAAGTGACTACCCCTGAAGATTGGATGGGTGATGTAGTTGGTGACTTGAACCGTCGTCGCGGTATGATTGAAGGCATGGATGAAGGTCCAGCTGGCTTAAAAATCATCCGAGCTAAGGTTCCGTTAGCAGAAATGTTCGGTTATGCTACCGACGTGCGTTCTGCCACACAGGGCCGCGCTTCATACTCTATGGAATTCAAAGAGTATAATGAAGCACCTAAAAACATCGCTGACGCTATCATTGAAGCGAAGTAATCGGAGCAGGGAATTATCCCGTCTCTGTTTTATGTAATTTGATGGCCCATAACAACATGGGCTAACACTTAGAAAAGAAGGTACACGTCGTGTCTAAAGCTAAATTTGAACGTAATAAGCCTCACGTAAACGTGGGCACCATTGGTCACGTTGACCATGGTAAAACAACTCTAACCGC
>NZ_JAUOPX010000061.1:0-17540 GCF_030547455.1 Motilimonas sp. 1_MG-2023
AAAAGGTTCTACAAAGAAGAGTACAAGTGATCGGCATCGATGTTATTAACCGATCGACTTCATGTTAATACGCACATATAAAACATCCCCCTCGATATTTACATCATTTTTATCTAAGGTAAACAGTTATTTACAGCGCTAGCTCACGAAGCGATGTGAAAATCCGATAAAACGGCTAATAACACTGTTACGCGAAAGCGGCCCTGATTTAGTGCGTTCATGCACTAAACAACTCTCAAGATTTATCGCTCCTGTCCTTGGCTTAAGGGCGAGGCTCGCCGTAGTCCACCAGCTCAGTAACTCACATCTTATCTAGCGCTAGCATGACGTGGATAAAGTAGCTAGCGCTCGGACATCATCACTCTTTGTTACGACCAAACCAAAGCATGTTTTAAAAGCTTAAAAGCGTTTTAACGCCATAAAGAAGAACTATTACCCCCTCCCCCTATTCGGCTGTCTATACCCTTTTCATGTGCCATTTAGCATTGGTTGTAGTGGCATAGTGGTTTGGGGATCGCGGTAGCGATATTTAGCCTCGAAAGCTGGGACACCAACCAAAATAAATAGGCTATAAAACACGCCAGCTTCAAGCACCAAACCACCACCACAATTGCCAAATCATATTTACTGATTTGCGACTAGATCATCTACTGTCGGTTCGTTTAAAACTGGAAAATTGAACTGAAATGCTAAGTTCTGAGCGGATTGATAGAAATTAGGCATGACTCCACCAGCTGATAGAAGCTGGCTAGATAGCATAGTTATACGACGAGTTAGTATTATCCGAACCCACTCAGTCGATTACATGCCGTTTGTCCTCGTGTCCAGCAGTTGCAAAGCCATTGTCATGTTTTAGTTCGGATTTAATACCATGCTGAAAACTGACCATGAATAAATATGAATCGCATTTAAATACAATCACCTAATCATTTTCGATACCATGTTAGTTAAACGGCTTAATATATGGTATCAGGTATTTTTTAATGGTATTGAGTTTGATAATACCCCGCGAAATACCCCTGTCAAACCGTGCTTGGTGTTGCTAGATTTGCCTCGGCTAAAAACAAAAAAAGTCCGCAGTTACGCGGACTTAAGTCTAGTTTATTGCCTGTCAGTACCAGTGCTTACCAAACGGGGGATTATTCCCACTCAATGGTTGCTGGCGGCTTGCCTGATACGTCATATACCACACGTGAGATGCCGTCAATTTCATTGATAATGCGGTTAGACACATGACCAATGAGTTCATAAGGTAAATGCGACCAACGCGCGGTCATAAAGTCGATGGTTTCAACACAGCGAAGTGAAACAACCCAATCATACTTACGACAGTCCCCCATTACCCCTACTGAGCGAACAGGTAGGAACACCACAAATGCTTGGCTTACTTTGTGGTATAAGTCGGCTTTGCGCAGCTCTTCGATAAAGATAGCGTCTGCACGGCGCAGCAGGTCACAGTATTCTTTTTTCACTTCACCTAATACGCGCACACCTAGGCCTGGCCCTGGGAATGGGTGGCGATAAAGCATGTCGTATGGTAGGCCTAGCTCTAGGCCAATTTTACGCACTTCATCTTTAAACAGTTCACGTAATGGCTCAACTAAGCCCATTTCCATATCATCTGGTAAACCGCCCACATTATGGTGCGATTTAATCACGTGAGCTTTACCGGTTTTAGACGCTGCCGATTCAATTACGTCAGGGTAGATAGTGCCTTGCGCGAGCCATTTTGCATTGGTTAGTTTCTTTGATTCTTCATCAAAGATATCAACAAACACATGGCCAATGGTTTTACGTTTTTGCTCTGGGTCACTTTGACCCGCCATGGCATCTAAGAAGCGATTTTCAGCATCAACATGAATAATGTTGAGACCAAAATGGTCACCAAACATTTCCATTACTTGTTGGCCTTCATTTAAGCGCAGTAGACCGTTATCAACGAATACACAGGTCAGCTTGTCACCTATAGCTCGTTGAATAAGCATGGCCACCACTGATGAGTCAACCCCGCCAGAAAGACCAAGGATAACTTCATCATCACCCACTTGCTCTTTAATACGCGCAACCGCATCTTCAATAATTGAAGCCGGAGTCCATAATGAATCACAGCCACAAATGTCTTTTACAAAGTGCGATAACATACGCTCGCCTTGACGAGTGTGTGTTACTTCAGGATGGAACTGCACGCCGTAAAATTTCTTTTCTTCGTTCGCCATTGCCGCAAATTGACAGGTTGCGGTCTTAGCAACTGTAACAAAGCCTTCTGGAATTTGAGACACTTTATCGCCATGGCTCATCCACACATCAAGTAGCGCTTTACCATCAGCAGAAACCGCATCTTCGATCGATTTAAACAACTCTGATGGGTTTTGCACTTCAATTTGTGCATAACCAAATTCACCCTCGCCTTCACCCTTGATGACTTCGCCACCCAATTGCTTAGACATGGTTTGCATGCCATAACAAATACCTAATACCGGTACACCTGCGGTAAATACGTATTCAGGGGCACGAGGCGAATTAGGTGCGGTCACACTTTCTGGGCCACCAGCAAGCACGATACCATTTGGATTAAATTCTTTGATGTCTTCTTCGCTAACATCCCAGCTCCAAAGCTCACAGTAGACCCCAATTTCACGAATACGACGTGCAATCAGTTGCGTGTATTGAGATCCAAAATCTAAGATTAAAATGCGATGTTCGTGAATGTTTTTGCTCATAATTTGCAATTGCTCCAGGCAAAAATAACAAAGACGGCCGAAAAGCCGTCTTATTTAACATAAAACTGTTTTAGCTATTACCCTAAACGATAGTTTGGCGCTTCTTTCGTGATGGTCACATCATGAACGTGGCTTTCACCCATACCTGCGCTGGTAATTTTAACAAACTGCGGTTTAGTACGCATTTCATCAATGGTCGCTGAGCCAGTCAGACCCATTGATGAGCGTAGACCACCCATTTGTTGATGAATGATTTCTTTTAGGCGGCCTTTGTAAGGAACGCGTCCTTCAATGCCTTCTGGTACTAACTTGTCTGCTGCGTTATCCGATTGGAAATAACGATCAGAAGAGCCTTTAGACATTGCACCCAGTGAGCCCATACCGCGGTATAGTTTGAATGAACGACCTTGGAATAAGACCACTTCACCTGGCGATTCTTCAGTACCAGCAAACATGCTGCCCATCATTACACACGATGCGCCAGCAACAATAGCTTTAGCAATATCACCCGAGAAGCGAATGCCGCCATCAGCAATAACTGGAACGTCAGTACCCGCTAACGCTTCTACAGCGTCAGAAATGGCAGTAATTTGTGGAACACCACAACCCGTTACGATACGTGTAGTACAAATTGAGCCTGGGCCAATCCCCACTTTAACCGCGTCAACACCCGCAGCAACCAAGGCTTTAGCACCTTCAGCTGTTGCGACGTTACCGCCGATAATTTGTAAATTAGGGTATGCGGCACGTGTCGCTTTAATGCGATCAAGTACGCCTTGAGAATGACCATGTGAAGAGTCAATAAGCAGAACGTCAACGCCTGCATCAACTAAGGCTTTAATACGCTCTTCGTTACCTTCGCCAGAGCCGACTGCAGCACCAACGCGTAAGCGACCTAGCTCATCTTTACAAGCATTAGGTTTACGCTCAGCTTTCTTAAAGTCTTTTACTGTGATCAAGCCTTTAAGCTTGAAAGCATCATCCACTAAGATAACTTTTTCGATACGGTTTTCATGCATCACTTTGATAACTTCTTCACGTGTTGCATCCGGTTTAACCGTCACTAACCGTTCTTTAGTCGTCATTACCGCAGAAACTGGCTTGGCCAAGTCTTCTTCAAATACCACGTCACGACCTGTGACAATGCCGACCACTTCATCGCCATTTTCAACAACTGGGTAGCCCGCAAAACCGTGTAGTTCAGTTAACGCTTTAATTTCACGAAGGGTCATCTGCGGCGTAACCGTTACAGGTGAAGAAACCACACCACTTTCGTAGATTTTTACTAAGCGAACTTGCTCTGCTTGCGCTTCAATCGACATGTTTTTATGGATAAAACCAATGCCGCCTTCTTGCGCTAAAGAAATAGCGAGACGTGCTTCAGTGACGGTATCCATCGCAGCCGATACAACTGGAATATTAAGTGAAATTTTACGTGTTAGGCGAGTTTTTAGACTAGCTGTATTAGGTAAAACAGTAGAATGACCTGGTACAAGGAGTACGTCATCAAAGGT
Organism: Motilimonas sp. 1_MG-2023; assembly: GCF_030547455.1. Taxonomy (NCBI): domain Bacteria; kingdom Pseudomonadati; phylum Pseudomonadota; class Gammaproteobacteria; order Alteromonadales; genus Motilimonas; species Motilimonas sp. 1_MG-2023. The sequence goes on from NZ_JAUOPX010000061.1 coordinate 4,235, forward strand.
TAAAGCTTCTTTTGCGATTCTTAGCATTGCAATATCTCAACAGCGGTTGGGAGTAGAATATTGCGTTCGGATTATAGGGCTTTGTCACACTTTTAACAAATACAATTTCAACAAATTTTCATCTTTTTATACGGCTGTCGCCACGGCAAACCTTTTACTGCTAAAATCCCTCTCTCCAACACATTTATTAACCTGGAACTGAAGTTTGCAATCCATTTACACGGTTAGCCGCCTCAATGGTGAAGTTAAAAAATTGTTAGAATCAGGCTTAGGTACCGTGTGGCTCAGTGGCGAGATATCGAACCTTACAATAGCCGCTTCTGGGCACTGGTATCTCACCCTCAAAGATCACAGTGCGCAAGTTAAATGTGCCATGTTTAAAGGGAGCAATAGTAAAGTAAGGCTACAGCCTAAAAACGGTATGCAAGTGTTGGTGCGTGCCAAATTAAGCTTGTATGAACCAAGAGGTGATTACCAGCTGATATTAGAGTCGATGGCACCGGAAGGCGAAGGCCTACTGCAACAAGCATTTGATGTGCTCAAATTTAAACTGGCTGCAGAGGGACTGTTCGCCAGCCAGCATAAGCAACCGCTGCCAACCACGCCTACTAAGGTCGGCTTAATCACTTCCGCCACTGGCGCGGCTATTCACGATTTATTATCGGTACTTAAACGCCGTAATCCACTGCTCCAGATCATTGTTTACCCCAGTGCGGTTCAAGGTAAAGCGGCGACGGCGCAATTAGTTAAGGCGCTGCAAACGGCCAATCAACGCAATGAGGTTGATGTGATTGTATTGGGTCGCGGCGGCGGCTCGTTAGAAGACTTGTGGTGCTTTAATGAAGAAGCATTAGCTCGCGCGGTCTTTAATTCCACTATTCCAGTGATCAGCGCAGTTGGCCATGAAGTAGATGTCACTATTTGTGACTTTGTCGCTGATTTGCGCGCAGCGACCCCTTCAGCCGCCGCCGAGTTACTCAGTGGCAACAGTGAGCATTGGCAGCATCAGTTGCAACAACTCAATGCGCGTTTGGTTCGCGCGATCAATCAACAATTACGCCAACAACAAAATCGTTTTCAACTATTGCATCAACAATTGCAATATCATGAGCCAAGAAAAAAGCTGCAACTTCAGGCACAGCGATTAGATGAGCTTGACGCTCGCTTAAGAAGGGCTATGCAAGGCCGTTTAACCCAACAAAAGTATCACTCTGAACGGTTAAGCCAGCAGCTATTTCAGTTTCAACCTGGATTTCAAGTAACGCAGCTGCAACAACAGCAGCAACAATTAGCAGCTAGGCTATCTCGTGGTATGCGCACACTATTGGATAAACATCAGCAACAGCAGCAAAGTGTGGTGGGACAACTGCAAGCAGTTAGCCCATTAGCCACTTTGGCGCGGGGGTACTCGATTACCAGTAATCAAGCTGGCGATGTCATACAGCAAATTGAACAAGTAAAAAGTGGTGAACTCTTAAGTACACGTGTTGCTAACGGGGTGATTCAGTCTGTTGTGAAGTAGCAAGCTCAATATCAATAATGTATTTCTCATCACAACAATAAATACTGCTCAGCTAGATATAAAACAATGCGAAAAGTTTGATAAATCCACTAATATTAAAGAGTGGAGAGCATGAGGGGCTATGTTCTCCTCCATTCTCTAAAATTGGAGGTATTAAATGAACACTAAAACCGCAAGTTATCTTACTGAAGAAGAGAAAGTAGAGCGAAAAATCCACCTTGCTGAAGAGCATATTCATCAAGCTGAGCACATGCTGCATGAAGCTGAGCATGAATTGGAAAGCGCACTACATGAACAAGCTATTATTGACCTAGAAAGAGATTTGTAGGGATAAAGTGCACTTGCCCCGCCAGGCAAGTGCATCTTTGGGGATAACAGTCAGCTATATTATTTTATTGAGACGATAGTCCGCGCTCGATTTCGATTTCATTTCGTTACAGCTATTACAAAAAAAGTCCACCGCCCCACATGCCTTAAGTATTTCAAGGCGCTCACCACAAGCAGCACAATGAGCTTGCGCTTGATAGTCTTGCGCACAAGTTTGACATTGGTAGACAAATTTACCTAAGTAAGTCATCACTTGACTACATTGGGGACAATTTAATTCTTTCATAACAAAACCTTACTATTTCTTATGAAACTTCATCATACGTTTACGCTTACGCTCTTGTGAAGCGGTCAATTTATTCACTTTGCCTGCAAACGGGTTTTCACCCTCTTTAAATTCAACGCGGATTGGGGTTCCCATTAAATTCAGTGACTTCCTAAAGTAGTTCATTAGGTAACGTTTATAAGAGTCAGGTAATGCCGATACTTGGTTACCATGCACTATCAACCGTGGTGGGTTGTAGCCACCCGCATGAGCGTAACGTAGTTTAACTCGTCTGCCTTTCACCATTGGCGGCTGATGGTCTTCCGCTGCCATTTGCATAATTCGCGTCAACATTGACGTTGAAACACGTTTAGTCGCCGACGTATAAGCTTCTTGTACCGATTCAAATAAGTGACCCACACCTGTGCCGTGTAGCGCAGAGATAAAGTGTACTCGAGCAAAGTCAATAAAACCTAGACGGCGATCAAGCTCACTTTTAACTCGGTCTTTCACTTCTGAGTCAATGCCGTCCCATTTATTCACCACCACAATCAGCGAGCGGCCAGCATTTAGGGTATAACCTAATAAGCTTAAATCTTGGTCAGAGATATTCTCACGCGCATCAATGATCAGCATCACTACGTTGGCATCTTCGATCGCTTTTAAGGTTTTGATCACTGAAAATTTTTCTACTGTTTCATAGACCTTTTTACGACGGCGCACACCCGCAGTATCAATTAATACATATTCTTGATCATCACGTTGCATGGGGATGTAGATACTGTCACGAGTGGTACCGGGCGCATCATACACAATCACGCGCTCTTCGCCTAAAATGCGGTTGGTTAGTGTTGATTTACCCACATTAGGACGGCCAATAATAGCCAGTTTAATCGGCATATCAGCAAAGGCTTGCTCTTGCTCGGCAATTTCAGCTTCTTCAATAGCATCAAGTTGCGCGAGATCCAATTCACTAAAATCATGCTCTTCTGGTTCAGGCTCAGGTTGAACAATGTCAAAGTCATCGAACGCCTTTTCGATTAAAGAGCGCACCCCTTTACCGTGGGCTGCTGCAATTTGGTAAACTTCACCAAGGGCCATTTTGTAAAACTCACCCACAGCTGAGTCCGCATCGATGCCATCCGTTTTATTGGCAACCAAAAATACCTTTTTATCTTGCTTACGTAAGTGCATTGCAATCGCTTCATCCGCTACGGTGAGGCCTGCGCGAGCGTCAACTAAGAAAAATACTGCATCGGCTTCTTCGATTGCTTGTAAGGATTGGCCTGCCATCAAGGCATCAATGCCCTCTTCATCACCAGTGATACCGCCGGTATCGACAACAATAAACTGGTGGTCTGCAACGTTAGCCTGGCCATATTTGCGATCTCGAGTTAAGCCTGGAAAATCAGCTACTAACGCATCTCGAGTACGGGTTAATCGGTTGAACAAGGTGGATTTGCCTACATTAGGGCGTCCTACAAGTGCGAGCACAGGTAACATCTATATAATCCTATAAATAACAAAGGCCCCTTACAGTAAGGAGCCATTTAACAATATGATAACGCTTTAGTTTTTACGGTTTACTTAACGCAATAACTTTACCGCTGCGTGTTTGCACTATTACTTTATCTTGATAAAGCACTGGTACTGTGTATAAACCATCGCTATCTAATTCTTGCTGCGCAACAAACCTTCCGTCACTGTCTAGCCAATGTAAATAACCTTCAGCGTCGCCCACTAAAATATACTCACCAGCAACCAAAGGTGCAGTAAGATTACGGTACTCTAACTGAGTGTTACTCCATATTTGCGCGCCATTACGACGGTCAACGGCATAAATGTGGCCTTTATCATCGGTTAAATAAAGGGTAAATCCAGAAATATCCATTGAGTTGTAAGCGGAATAGCTACGTTTCCATAACGTTTCACCGCTTTGTAAGTCAATGGCAAGTAGTTCACCATTGTAAGCTATCACGTACGCGGTAGTACCAACCACTAATGGCTTGGCATCCACATCAACAATTCGGTCTAACTCGGTTGCGCCTTTTGGCACTGCGACTCTACGCTCCCAGATAGGCATGCCATTTTCGGTAAAAACAGCAGCAAATTTACCATCTGCACGGCCATAAAGCACTGCACCACCGGCCTCGATAGGCTCAGATGAACTACGTAAAGTTAAAGCAGGCTGATCTAATGTTAACTGCCACAGCTTTTCGCCATTATATTCTTGGAAAGCATAGAGATCGCCACGGCTATTATGAACAATAACTTTACCACCTTCTAATAGTGGTTTAGCAATCACTTCGCCTCCGGTGTTGGCAACCCAACGTACTTCTCCGGTTTCGGCATCAATCGCAAACAATTGAGCATTCTCAGTGCCTAAGTAAATCGCGTCATAACTCGCACTAATGGCCCCTGATATGCGCGCGCCTCTTTTCAACACGTTGGCTTCATGCTCACTCAAGTCAATCTGCCAAAGTTGCTGACCGGTATTGATATCTAGCGCCTTGACGATACCTTCACGATCAGCCACATAAACGCTGCTGTCGATGAAAGCGGGTCTAAGTTGAGAATAATAATGCTCAACCCCATCACCCACTGAGGTTTGCCACTGCTGTTGTGGTTCATAAGATTGTGTGATCACTGGCAGCTCTGCCATTACCACTGTATCTTCTTCTGAATCGAACAAAGAACACCCTTGTAATAACGCCACTGCGGCGCAACCAAAAGTGATCTTTTTCAACCAATTATCCATTAACAACCTCATCCGTTAGCGTTGTTTCAGCTAAGTCGTCAAGTTTGATTTGCAGCGCTGGATTACCTGTATTGCCACCCGCTAGCACTGCCGATTGGTATGCCGCTCGCGCTTTTTGCGCTTGGCCTTGAAGTAATAAAATATCACCCTTAGCTTCCTCTGCTTTCGCTTTGAAGGCATCATCTTTGACTTCAGCTAATGTGGCCAGCGCAGCATCAAATTGCTTTAACTCGGTTTGCACTCTTGCTAAGCGTAAGTTGACTGTTGGGAGTAATACTTCACTAACTTTATTTTTCTTAGCCCACTCTAATTGTGATAAGGCTAGTTCAAAGTCACCTTTATCAACAGCCACTTTAGCCAACATCAGCGCAGCTAATGTGCCGTAGTTATTATCAGCATTGCTGTCAATAAATGCTTGCGTACTGCTGATAGCATCTTCCGAGCCTGTTTCTAGGGTAGTGATCGCTTGAGTATAAGCTTGCGACGCTTGTTCTTGGCTGGCAATTTTTTGCTCGTTATAAAAACGCCAACCCCATAGCGAACCTAAGCCAATCACGGTGCCAAAAATAACGGCGGTGCCGTTTTCTTTCCACCAGTTTTTGATCGCGTCAACTTGTTGTTCTTCGGTTTCGTAACCTACCACTTTAATACCCCTTAATTCTCAAGCATCGTTGCAACGACATCAGCCAATGCTGATTGTGCAACGGTTTGTTGTTCGTTCTTCCCTGTAAGATCTTTTACAGTGACCTGATTGGTTTCCATTTCAGATTCACCCAAGATCAGTGCAATACGGGCACCGGATTTGTCAGCGCGCTTCATCTGCTTTTTAAAATTTCCGCCGCCGCAATGGTTCATCACTTTAATACTTGGCAACGTTTGGCGCAATTGCTGAGTGAGCAGCATACCTTGAATATCTGTGCCCTCGCCCACTAATACGGAATAAACATCCACTTCGGGGGCTATATCTTGGTTTAAATCTAATGTATCTAGCATTAACACTAAACGTTCAAGGCCCATAGCAAAACCAACAGCAGGTGTGGCTTTACCACCAATTTGCTCAACTAGACCATCATAACGACCGCCCGCACAAACCGTGCCTTGTGAGCCAAGGCTTTCTGTTACCCATTCAAAAACCGTGCGGTTGTAGTAATCTAAACCTCGCACTATCTTCTCATTCACCACGTATTTGACGCCTGCAGCATCAAGAATTTGACACAACTTGGCAAAGTGATCTTTGGACTCTTGGTCGAGGTACTCAGATAGCTTAGGCGCATCAACTAAAATCCTTTGAACATCAGGATTTTTAGAATCTAACACACGTAATGGATTAGTATGCATGCGACGTTTGCTGTCTTCATCTAGCACCGCTTCATGTTCGGTTAAAAACGCCACCAGTGCATCACGATAAACCGCGCGAGCTTCGTTTGAGCCTAACGAGTTTAGTTGCAGTTCAACATGCTCCGTTAAACCCAGTTTTTGCCAAAACTGCGCAGTCATTAGAATCACTTCAGCATCGATATCTGCACTGGCCATGCCAAATACTTCAACACCAAACTGGTGAAACTGACGATAGCGACCTTTTTGTGGCCGTTCATGACGGAACATTGGACCGATATACCATAAGCGACGCTCTTGGTTATATAACAAGCCATGTTCATTACCAGCACGAACACAAGAGGCTGTGCCCTCTGGTCGTAGTGTTAAGCTGTCACCATTGCGATCATCAAAGGTGTACATCTCTTTTTCAACAATGTCAGTTACTTCACCGATTGAACGCTTGAATAAATGCGTACTTTCAACAATCGGCATTCTAATTTCAGAATAACCATAGCTGCTGACAACTTGCTTAAGCGTATTTTCTACTTTTTGCCATACTGGCGTTTGTTCGGGTAAACAATCGTTCATCCCGCGAATAGCTTGGATCGATTTGGCCACTAGAGAATCCGTTATTAAATGATGATGGGCTTGAAATTAAGGGCATTATAGGGATTTTTGAAAGCCAGGTAAAACCTGGCTTTGCCAGAATCGCAGTTTAGCGGTTAAGAATATCGATTTTTTTACTCGGATCCATCGTTGAAATACGTGCGCGGATTTTTGCTTCTAACAAATCCACTAGATTATCGTTATCAAAGCGTTCTTTTTGTCTTACGCCATCTTCATAATAACCACTGCGGTTGCTACTGCCTGTGATCCCTAAATCAGAGATTAATGCTTCACCTGGGCCGTTGACCACACAGCCTATGATTGACACATCTAGCGCGGTAGAAACATCTTCTAAACGCTGCTCAAGTGCATTAACGGTATTAATAACATCAAATTCTTGACGAGAGCAGCTAGGGCAAGCAATAAAGTTAATGCCGCGACTACGAATGCGCAAAGACTTTAGAATGTCGTAAGCCACTTTTATTTCTTCGATAGGGTCGGCAGCTAATGAAACGCGCAGCGTATCACCAATACCTTCAGCCAGTAACATACCAAGACCTACGGCAGACTTAACCGAGCCACTACGCAATCCACCCGCTTCGGTAATGCCAAGATGTAACGGCTGTACAATTTGCTTAGCCAGTAAACGGTATGCGCCGACCGCTAAAAAAACATCCGATGCTTTTACGCTGACCTTAAATTGGTCAAAGTTAAGGCGATCCAAAATATCAACATGGCGCATGGCTGACTCCAGCAACGCTTCAGCTGTTGGCTCACCGTATTTTTCTTGAATGTCTCGTTCTAAAGAGCCGCCATTCACACCAATGCGGATAGGGATATTTTTGTCTCGGGCACAATCAACTACCGCACGAATTCTGTCTTCGCGACCAATATTACCAGGATTGATCCGCAAACAATCAACGCCATACTCGGCAACCTTAAGCGCGATGCGGTAATCAAAATGGATATCCGCCACCAGCGGTACATTCACTTGTTGTTTAATGAGCTTGAATGCTTCAGCAGCATCCATTGTGGGAACAGATACACGGACAATGTCAGCCCCGACATCTTCAAGGGCTTTAATCTGCTTCACTGTGGCATCGACGTCTGTGGTACGAGTGTTAGTCATCGATTGCACAGCAATAGGGGCATCTCCCCCCACAGGCACATTACCAACCATTATTTGAGTGCTGTTACGGCGAATAATAGGAGAAGTTTGATGCATGATTCTTATTCTTTTTCCGGTAATTCAAAACGCGCTATTTTACCCGCTTTGAATTGAGTCATATCAAAGGTTCGATTGTTATAAGTTATCTCAACTGCTTTTGGTGCACCGATGGTGAGTTTAAAAGGCGCCTTACCCGTTAAAGACAAAGTAGACCCTTTTTCTTTAACACCAATTGCCAAGGTTTTATCGTCAGCATCGGTTACTTTGATCCAACAATCGTTACTAAATGTGAAACCGACTTCAAGTGCGCTGAGATCAGCTTTGTTGCTGGGCTCAGGCGTTGTTGCCACTGGCGTTGCTGTTGTTTCTGTTGTTTCTGTCTCGAGAGCTTCATCACTGTTGAGCTCTGTTTCGCCTTCAACGCTCTCTGGCTCTTGTGCTGGGACTTCCTCAGGGAGCACTGCTTCGCTATCTTCTGACACTTGCTCAGCTATTGGCAATGAGCGAGTCGGAACTTCTGCCTCATCTGATACGATAACACTTTCGTTGACCAATTGTTCTGATGTGGCAGGCTCCAAGCTGGCTTTTTGTAACCACCACCATACCAACATCCCAACTAAACCAGCACCAATGGCATAGCTGATCCAAGTAAGACGGTTGTTGTGTGCTTCTTGCTGAGTGCGCTGAGAAAAACTTTGCATTTGTGCATATTTAGATTCAGCAATGCCCAATCGATAATAAGCACTCAATATTTGCTCTTCGGTAATGCCCAATATTCGAGCGTAAGCCTTTAGATAACCTTTAATAAAAGTGGTCGACACTTTAGGGTCAAAAGTCTCATTTTCGATATCATTAATATTATGTGCGCGTAAATTTAAACGTGCCGCTATCTCTTCAACACTTAAGCCTTGCTTCTCTCGCTCATTTCGTAGCAGGAGACCCGGCCCCTGAGGAGCGACTTCAGGCGTAATTTCTTCTGGGGAATTATTTTCAGTATTCATTTTTTAAATAATGTTGAGACTCAGTAGACTGAGGAAATTTATTGACTAAACGACGACCAAAAGACTTGACCGCCGTTTCGCGATTTTGTGCAGACTCAAGACGGATCCAAGTCCATAAGCTCTGTGGCGTATCACTGGCTACTTTTTGATATTGTAGTAGGTAGTTACGCGCTACATCATAATTTTCTTGAGTAACATGTATGCCGGCCATTTCAAGTAAGGATAAAGGCCTGCGAGGGCTATGAGAAAGTGCGCTATCAAAATACTCTAGAGCCTTATCCAACTGTCCTGATTCTCTGGCGCATAAGCCAGCATTTTCGTAAGTATCACCCACTCGAACATAAGTGGTTTCTTTTACCGCACGAAGAAATTGCTCTTCAGCTTCCGCATATTTTTTTTCTCGGCAGAGAAAAGTGCCGTAATTATTCATGGTATCCGCATCATTGCGGTTTATTGATAACGCTTGACGATAGGCCTTTTCAGCCTGCCTTGGCTCATTGACTACTTCGTAGTAATAAGCCAGAGCACGATGAATTTCTGGATCTTTTGAGTTGTAGGCGAGCGCTCTTTCAAGATTAAACTTTGCTTGCTCAGTATTACCCTGCTGTAAGTACTGAATACCTAACTGCATTCTTGCTTTAGCCGCACCATTGCTATCCATGTTTTGGCTAACACTTTTTCCTGCCACCGTAGTTTCACTGACACAGCCGAGTAGACTCAATAAAACACTCGCACCTAGGATAAGTTTTTTCATACACCACAAGTATCTAACAAATTATTCTGTCATTGTGACGGAAATCGACTCGCCTTGCATCCGTTTTTTAGCAGTTCGCTTAGTTCTATCAATAACATCACCAACTAATTGTCCACATGCGGCATCAATATCGTCGCCACGAGTCTTACGAACGGTTACGGTATAGCCGTATTCTTGCAACACTTTATTAAAGCGATCAACGCGACTATTACTTGGCTTAGCATAGCCGGAATTAGGGAACGGATTGAAAGGGATCAAGTTAATTTTACATGGTAAATCTTTAACAAGATGGGCAAGCTCGTGAGCCAAATCCGTTGAATCATTGTAATGGTCGAGTAACACATACTCGATGGTAACTTTACCACGATTCGCTTTGGACTTAGCAATATAGCGTCGTACGCCATCCAAAAAGTTTTGAATATTGTACTTATCATTAATCGGCATCATGTCTGAACGAAGTTCATCATTTGGCGCATGAAGTGAGATAGCTAACGCCACATCTATTTTATCACCTAAGATATCTAATGCTGGCACCACACCCGATGTCGATACGGTTACGCGGCGCTTGGATAAAGCAAAACCAAGATCATCGAGCATTAATTCTAATGCTGGTACTAAGTTCTTCATGTTGAGTAAAGGCTCGCCCATTCCCATCATCACAACATTGGTGATCGGGCGCTGTCCGGTGCCATTTGCCTTCACAGGACCGATAATTTGAGCGGCGCGCCATACTTGACCGATAATTTCAGATACCGACAAATTACGGTTAAAGCCTTGCTGAGCGGTTGAGCAAAACTTACATTCAAGGGCACAGCCAACTTGAGATGAAACACACAAAGTCGCGCGATCACCTTCAGGAATGTAGACAGTTTCAACATCTTGATTACCAACCTTCATTGCCCACTTGATGGTCCCATCAGCACTGCGTTGCTCAACTGACACTTCTGGCGCTTTAATTTCTGCCGTTTGCTTCAGTTTTTCACGTAGTTTTTTATTAATGTTGGTCATTTCATCAAAATCATCAACACAATAATGATAAATCCACTTCATGACTTGATCTGCCCGAAACGGCTTTTCATCCATTTCAGCGAAAAATTGACGTAAGCCTTCACGGTTTAAATCAAGTAAGTTAATTTTTTGGTCAGTCATAAGCTCTCACAGCGGTGGAATACAGCGAAAAATCGGTCGCGAATTGTACAAAGTTTACGAGGAGGTTACTAGCGCAGATTGAGATAAAAGCACTGGTTAGCCCAATGCTTTTTGTTATCGTTATGATTTGTCGGCGAATATTTCATCAGAATTGAAAAAGTAAGCTATTTCACGCTGGGCAGATTCAGTACTGTCTGAGCCATGAACACAATTTTCTCGCACCGAAGTAGCAAAATCAGCACGGATGGTTCCTGGATCTGCTTCCTCAAAATTAGTCTTACCCATAATTTCACGGTTTTTTGCTATCGCGTTTTCACCTTGTAAAACCTGTACCACGATAGGGCCAGAAGTCATAAAATCAATCAGCGGCTCATAAAAAGGACGGCCAAGGTGCTCAGCATAAAAACCAGCTGCTTTCTCCTGATCTAGTTGGATCATTTTCGCCGCAACAATATGCAAACCAGCTGCTTCAAAGCGCTGATATATACTACCAATTAAATTACGCTTGACAGCATCCGGTTTAATAATCGAAAAAGTGGTTTCTACAGCCATGTAAACTATCCTATCTATTTTATAAAAAAATTTAAGGGCTCGATTATATGCACTGAAATATATAAAGCCAAGTTAAGCCGTGATGACACACCAACTCTTTCATTCATATAGTTGAAAACTCAATAAGATAGTCTATTTCTTAAGTATAACTATTTTTCCTATCTCAGGCTGGAACCATGGATGATGATATTCTAATTATTGACGATGATGAGCAAGTGCATGATAGCGCAATACAAAGCTGGAAGGTGCTGATCGTTGATGATGAATCTGAAGTACATCGCATTACAAAAGTAACATTAAGCCAGTTTCGCTTTGATGGTAAAAGTATTACTTTTTTACATGCTTATTCTGCCAGCGAAGCACGAGAAATCTTGAAGCAAGAAACTGATATTGCATTGGTTTTACTCGATGTGGTGATGGAAACCGACGATGCAGGCTTGCAAGTTGTACGCTATATTCGTGAGCAATTAGACAACCACAGTGTGCGAATAGTGCTGAGAACCGGTCAGCCTGGTCAGGCGCCTGAAGATGATGTTGTAGAAAGTTACGACATTAATGATTACAAAGACAAAACCGAGTTAACCTCACAGAAACTACGCACCTTAATTCGTGCAAGCCTGCGTTCTTATCGCGATATCTGTAGCCTACAACGTAATAAACGTGGACTAGAGAAAGTGATTCAAGCGTCGAAAGGTATTTTCGAAAAAACGGCCCTCGATACCTTTGTTGAAGGCGCTCTTGAGCAATTAACAGCTCTATTAGAGTTAGAAGAAACAACTATTTACAGTATCAAGCATGCCTATGAGCTAAAAAATACTGAACTGGAAATGATCCATTCTACTTCATCAGATAAAACTCAAGCCGATGACATGCAGCAACACCCCATCTTACAGCTAGCGATAAAAGATAAAACCAATATTTATCAAGAAAGTGAAGTTGTTATTTATTGCAAAAACCCACGTCACAATTTAATTTTTCATATTGAAGGAACGCAACAGCTGTCGGAGGTAGATACTCATCTACTCAATTTGTTTACCGAAAATATAGTGGTTGCCCTTGAAAATATTCGCTTGAATGAAGTGATTGAAGATAATCAAAAAGAAATTATGTATCGCTTGGGCGAAGTCGTAGAAAGTCGTTCGAAAGAATCAGGTAGCCATGTTAAACGAGTGGCGAATTACACCGCGCTACTGGCAAGTTTAACGGGCATGGATAATGAACAAGTAGAAACCTTGAAACAAGCATCACCATTACACGATATTGGTAAAGTAGGGATCCCCGATGCGATCCTCAACAAGCCAGCTAAACTCGATTCAGATGAGTGGGCAATCATGCAAACTCATGCCAAGCTAGGCTACGATATGCTCTACGATTCGGACATCCCTTTACTGCAAACTGGCGCGGCTATTGCCATGTATCATCACGAAAAATGGGATGGCTCAGGTTACCCTAATGGCTTGAGAGGCGAAGATATTCCGATTGAGGGGCGACTAACTGCATTAGCTGATGTGTTTGATGCACTTGGATCAAGGCGTTGTTATAAAGAGCCTTGGGGAATCGATAGTATTATGGAACTGATCAATAGCGAATCTGGTAAGCACTTCGACCCAAACTTGGTAAAGATACTTAATGATAATCTAGACTTATTTTTAGAGATAAAGCAAAAGTACGTAGACTGAAAAAGATGGGAATTGTTGCTATTTACGCTTATTGGCGGAGTGGACGGGACTCGAACCCGCGACCCCCGGCGTGACAGGCCGGTATTCTAACCAACTGAACTACCACTCCGCTATTGGGCGCTATCGAGTAGATATTGGCGGAGCGGACGGGACTCGAACCCGCGACCCCCGGCGTGACAGGCCGGTATTCTAACCAACTGAACTACCG
>NZ_JAUOPX010000062.1:0-16728 GCF_030547455.1 Motilimonas sp. 1_MG-2023
GTGATGAAAAAGGGTGAATACCCAGATGTGTTTGGGTTGATATCGGATTAGTCAAGCTGGGGTTGGTGAAAGGTTACCTATCCAAGGCTACAACGGGATAGCGATAAACGATGATAAACACCAAATCATCCTGCAAGCACAGGTGTGGGGCTCAGTGGGTGAGCAACAAACCTTGCAACCTGCGGTGACGCAATTAAAGCAACAGCTTGATAAGCTCCGCGCCCCTCACAGCGCCACCAAGCACACCATCAAGTTTACCGCCGATAGTGGGTTTAACAGTGAAGCAAACTTAGCGTTTATGGCACAAAGCGGGTTTGATACCTACATCGCAGATAACCAATTTAGAAAGCGAAACCCACTGTTTAAAGAAAGTGAAACGTATGAAACAGAGCAAGAAAAACGCAGGCTAAAGCGGCGCAATGGTAAGCCCAGATTGTTTACCTCAGCAGACTTTCATTATGATGAAACAACCCAGATTTGCCGCTGCCCGGCAGGCAATGAAATGTGGTGTAGCGGTGATAATTTGAAAAGCCATCATCAGCGCTACACGCGATTCTGTGGTTACTTAAAAGACTGCAAAGTATGTCCGTTGCAAGAGCAATGTATGCGAAAGCCTCCGATAAAAACAGGGCGGCAAGTTCAGTTTAAGAATGATGAATCACGCAAGCAGCTGAGCTATATCGATAAAATGAAAGTTAAAATAGATAGCCCAATGGGGCGAAGGCAATATAGCAAACGACTGGGTTGTATCGAGCCGGTGTTCGGCAATATAACGGTGAATAAAGGCATGAATAAGTTGACGCTACGGGGACAAGCCAAAGTGAATGCCCAGTGGCAGCTGTATTGCCTTGTTCATAATATTGAAAAGCTGCAAAAGACGATGCATTAGGCAGGGCAAGCTCCCTATTGCCTGAAATCCCCCCCAAAACCAGCCTCAAACGCCTCATAAAAAACGCCAACTCAAGATAATCTTCATTCCAGCAGAAAAAGACTAAACAATTGAGTCAAAACAAGAACTCAGCTATGGTTTGGTGCATCATAAAAATATATTTTAAAACGAGTAATTCTACAGGCTCGTTATGTTCCTTGATGGATGTATGAGAATGGAAGCTTTATATACTTACCCAAGTTACTTGGAAGACATTATTAAAAATTTGATGAGTAGGGAGTGGCTTGTTCACAACTTTGATAGTGTTGGTGACTCGGAGGTGTATAATTTCGCTAACTATCTGTACAACAAACAAGCGAATGGCGTTACTTACACGATATACCTCGACTTGAACATCTATCAGTTCATTGTAAACGCTTCTAAGAAAAACAAACCAAAACAAGAATTTCGTGATGCAGTTGCACTTGTTGCTTTCTGTCAGTTTGCTGAGATTGAGTTAGATCCAACTTACGCTGTATATGAAAAAATAAACTATAAAGAAGACGATGGGCTTCTTGATGAAGTTATCTCTGATCTAGAGTTGTTTCACCGTATAAACAACATTAATAATTCCTCAATGATCGATTTTGCCTTGGGTGATATTGATACTATTAGTCCAGCCACTTCGTATACTTTAGATTCCAAAGTGACCAAGCGGAACCTCACCAAGTACCGACGGCTTCGCGAGTGGGATTCTTTATATCTGATTGTTGTATATGTAATCTATACCTCACAACTTCCTAACCTCAGTAGATTAGATAAGCTAAAGCAAGTGGTTGAGTGGATGATTACCGAGTTTAGGCTATCCCTTGTGGGCGTCACGTTTGCTGCTATTTACTTCAGTGAAACACCTATGAAGCGAATGATGAAGTATAAAGTGTCAGATGATCCATGCTCAAAACAACGTAGCGCGTTTAACATGACATGGGATCTTTATAACTTGAATCGTTATTTTAGGATGTGGACTGATCGCGACTCCGAACAGGAGGGTATGTTCGCAAGTGGTGACAAGGTATTCAACGCTGTGCTAAGAAAGTCCATCAAAGTTCAACAAACGAGTTGTTTAGATTGCTTTGAAGATTTCCTGCCTCAAGATGTTGTCAGCTACCTAGAGAAAATCACATCTCATCCTAGTGAATACTTTGATAGAGTATATGATTCGGTGGATTGGTCTCCGTCATATAGAGCTGAACTGATTAGCAAATATGAATCGCTAACTGGCATAAAACGCAGCGGAACATAATCGGGTAGCCGGAGGTCTCTAACCTCCAGCCCCCACACCACCCATCATGCGGGTCCGCAATGGGCGGTTCATCTTCCGTAATGAATAGTAATCCAAATGTCCTTCAGTGATACCAGACCTTGAGTTACGAAAAAGAGGAAAACCAACACTCTGCGGTAGAGGAAAAGCTTGCGGAGTTTGCTCGTAAAAATGATTTGTTGGCTCAGCTCTAAAAGGTGTTCCAAAAAAAAGTTGTTACTCAGGCCCCTAACAATCTCAGTTGTTGCTATTGAGTGTTTACTCGCAACGTGCAGACGCGAAGCTGGCATAAGATTGGATAGAAACAACCAGCCTCGCTTGTTCTCCTATTGCGGTAAGACGTTAGCGAATCATCAGCCAAGCGCCTGGCGCAGTTACATCAACGTACACATCAGCTGCTACAGCTTTATCCATGAGTACTGAGACGGGTTCAAGAAACAGGTCGTAAGTTGAATGATGGATGGGCAGGGTTCGCTCAGGTTGCAGCTGCTCAATTGCCTGCATGGCATCGTTGGCATCCATGGCAATCTTCCCTAGAGGTCCGGTAACACCTACACCACCAATATGAGGAATAAATAAATCAATTTTCCCTAATGGTGTTAAGGCCTCTAGAACTGAATCGGTAATAAAAGAATCCCCGCTCCAGTAAACAGTTTTTCGATAGTCGCCTTTTACAAACTCAAGCCAATAGCCGTTGCCAGCACCGAGCAATGGTAATACTTCTGGGTTTTCACTGTGGAATGCAGGCAGGGTTGTTATGGTAACTTTAAAGCCGCTTTCACTCACTTGCCATGTATCGCCCCAATCGAGCAATGTTTGCTTGCTAAACCCTAGCTCTGTCAGTAATTCTTTGTCTGCACTTGGTGCAATAATTGGCAGTTCTTTATCTAGGTCACGGCGTGCGACTTGATCAAAATGATCCTCGTGGCTGTGACTTAATATAACGAAGTCCCATTCTTTCGGTGTTATGGCTGGTAATGATTGCACTCTTCTATGGTCCTTAACCATTGGTCCAAGACTAGGATCAAAATTTTCGTTAGGGTCGGCCATGCGATAGGCTTTTTCGCCGACACCTAAAGCAGGATCGGTAATAATTTGAATGTCGCCGAATTCAAATATGAGGGTAGAAGCACCTAGCCACTGGATATTTAATGTGTCGGCGTTGGCTGATATAGCGCCCATTAGTAATGTACTGGCAAGTGCCAATTTAACTGTTTTCTTCATTTCTAACTCCTGTTGGTGGAACAAGGGCTAGACTAACAAATCTCAATTGTTAAACTAGAGCGTTCAAAAGTAACTAGTTGTTTGGAATTTATTGACAATATGACTCATCTAGAAACGCTTCGAACATTTTGTTTAGCCGCTGAGCTTAATAGTTTTTCGGCTTCTGCTCGCCATTTAAATCTGCCTCGAGCAACGGTTAGCCAGAGGGTGTCGCAACTGGAGGTCGCAGTAGGTGTGCGGCTGTTTAAGCGGACGACTCGCAAGATAGAGCTGTCGCATGAGGGGGAAATTTTGTATAAGGCAGCCAAAGCATCGCTGGTAATTCTTCATGGCGCCATTGATGACATTCAGCAGGAAAAGGCGCTTACCGGAGCTATTCGCCTATCTGTACCGGCTCTTATGCCCAATAGTATAATGTCTAGTTGGATACAAGAGTTTTCCTCCGATAACCCCAGGGTCAGTATTGAAATTATTGCTTCCGATAGAGTGAGTGATTTGGCCTTTGATAATATTGATATTGCTATTAGGGGAAGAAAGGTCACCTCGGATAAGCTTGTTTGTCGTCTTTGGCAATCTGTACCCATGTATTTAGTCGCAACGCCAGATAGTCGGCAATCTAGGGCTGTAGATGATCCAATAATGGATCCTCTTGGTTGTTATAAGCCTATTGGCAACGCTAAACCGCGGCAATCACAAATCAGTTCAAATGATTTACTGACGACATTAAGGCTTTGCTTAGCAAGTTATCATGCAGCATATTTACCAGCACCCATGATATCTCACCACCTAGACCAAGGTGACTTACAAACAATTGCAGGACTCTGTGAGCCTAGCAATCTGGATATATATTTGGTTTATGAAGCTATGCCACTTCTATCACCGTCGGCAAGAGCAATGGTGGCGTTCCTGCAAGAAAAGATGACCAAGGCTGGCTAATAACCAGACGATGATTTTTTCGTACTCAACCCTTTGCCAGCGCTTTCGGGTTTATTTCATGATATTGACGACGATGAAAAAAAGAAGGAATTAACATGCCAACAATTAAACTAGACAAAAAGCTAAAATATTTAGTCATTGAAGCCTTGTCTGCTAAGTCGGCCATGCAACCGCAGTTAAACGCTATCGCGCTTAAGCAATATCATCGAGAATATCACCAAGACAATTCAAGATATGATTACTACGACTTGATCCCAGAGATTGCGCAGCAATACGATCAAGTGACAATTGCTGATGATTTATATTCTAAGGTGCGCAGTTTGTCGGCTGAATGCTGTGAAGTTCATTTTAATATGATGCCTGCTTGGGATGGGGAGGGTGACGATTTTAGCCCTGAAAGTTTATTGGGGCTGGAATTGCTGACGCAACTTGAGACCATTGAATTTGTGGCGTTTGATAATGTTCATGATCAAACTCCGCTATTGGTTTTGCCTAATTTGAAACGGATTAGTGAACATTCTGGACTGCAGCCAAAGATCATAGCGGCATTGCGTGCCAAAGGAGTTAAGGTTTCTTAAATAAGCTTTAAGGTCATGATTTAAGGGACTCAAATCACATTAAGCATATTTAACAGCCAACATTAAGTAGAGTTAACCTTTGCCAAGGGATGACTTAATTCAGACTTTTTTATGCTAAAGCTCGAATTAGCATAAAGGAGTGAAGTGATGAATATATTGGGTTATTTACAACGGCTTGGCAAAGCATTAATGCTGCCGATTGCTACGTTACCGGTAGCAGGTTTGCTACTTAGATTAGGTCAGCCAGATGTTTTTGCCATGCCATTTGTTGAGGCCGCAGGCAATGCCATTTTTTCGCAGATGGCGATATTATTTGCCGCTGCAATTGCGGCTGGCTTAAGTAAAAACAATGACGCAGCTGCCGCGATTGCTGGCATGGTGGGCTATTTTATTTTGACGGAGGCACTAAAAGTGCTAGACCCCTCATTGAACTTAGGGGTGTTTGGCGGGGTGATGATAGGGATCCTCGCGGGCGAGTTATACAATAAATACCATAATATTCGCTTACCGGAATTCTTAGGATTTTTTGGCGGCAAGCGCTTTGTTCCCATTATTACCGGGTTATGCGCGTTAATGCTGGCGGTACTGATGAGCTATATTTGGCCGCCAGTCAGCGCGGGTATCGATGCGTTTAGTTATTGGATGCTTGATAGCGAAGTTGGCGGTAAGTTTGGCTACGGCTTTATCAACCGCTTGCTGATCCCTATTGGCTTGCACCATATCCTGAATAGCATTGTTTGGACCGTGATGGGAGAATACAACGGCGTAACCGGTGAAATGCTGCGTTTTGCTGCAGGCGACCCTGATGCGGGTTTAATGCTATCGGGCTTTTATCCTATCTTAATGTTTGCGTTGCCAGCATCGTGTTTGGCTATTTACCACAGTGCACGCAAAGAGAATCGCCCAGCGGTCGGTGGCATGTTGTTAAGTATTGCCTTTACCGCGTTTTTAACCGGCATCACTGAGCCCATTGAATATACCTTTATGTTCTTAGCGCCGGTGTTGTACTTTATTCATGCCATTTTAACGGGCGTGTCGTTGGCCGTTGCGGCTGCATTAGATATTCATATGTCTTTTGGCTTCTCGGCGGGATTGATTGATTACGTATTGTTTTTCAATGCGCCTGCGGCGAAAAATGCTTGGATGTTAGTGCCATTAGGTTTGGCTTTCTCGCTGGCTTATTACAGCTTGTTCATGTTAGCAATCCGCATTTTTAACATTCAAACCCCGGGCCGTGAAGAAGAGCCGATGGTGGTGGCTGATAAAGAAGTGGATAGCTCTGAATTGGCACATAACTATATCAAAGCGTTAGGCGGCAAGGGCAACTTAACTCAGATTGATGCTTGTATTACCCGCTTGCGTTTAAGCGTAGCGGATAAAGCGATAGTGGACGAAACGCAGTTAAAGGCCTTGGGCGCTAAGGCTGTGGTGCATGTTGGCGAGAAAAACTTACAAGTGATCCTTGGCCCAATGGCAGAAATTATTGCCGGAGAAATGAACGCCATTAATGGCTAAATCATGGCTCATTGCCTTCGTTTTAGTTGAGGGGGATGAGCGGTGAGAGTAGCGGTAACCAAGCGTTGCTCCTTTCCTTTGGTGGCCAAAATTGGCCACCTTTTTTTGTTTAAAATGATATATTAAGCAAAGGTTTAGCTGCAGGTTGTTAAAAATGAAAATACTCGTTATTGAAGATGATGTAACCACCCGCAATTTTGTCACTACCGCTTTGCGCCAAGAAGGGTTTGTGGTGGATGAGACGGGGCAAGGGCGCGAGGGGTTAATGATGGCGACTAGCTGTGAATATCAGCTGATTATTCTTGACCGCATGTTGCCAGAGCTTAACGGTATGCAAATATTAGCGGCATTGCGCGCAGCCAGTATTACCACGTCAGTGATTATTCTCAGTGCCATGGACAGCATTGAAGATAAGGTGGCGGGACTCAGTGCAGGCAGTGATGACTACTTAACGAAACCCTTCGCCTTGGCTGAATTGTTAGCCAGGGTGAACAGTATATTGCGTCGCCATAAAGCAAACTCACCACAGCAACATGAACTTATCATTGGGCCGTTGCGGCTCAATCTGCGCAGCCATAAAGTAGACGTAGGTGGAGAGTCATTAAAGCTGCAAAACAAAGAATTTATTTTGCTGCACTATTTAATGGATCACGCTGGTGAGGTGGTGTCGCGAATGCGTTTATTTGAAGCGGTATGGGATTATCACTTTGACCCCAAAACCAATGTGATAGATGTACACATTGCGAATTTACGTAAAAAACTCGAAGCCGCGGGGGCAAATGATATGATCGAAACGGTACGCGGGGCGGGATATGTTATTCGCTAATGTTGACAGATTTCCAGTGTATTGGAGCGTCTAATGGCCTCCATCAGCAGTGATGTGTTGTACCGCTCTAGTATTTTGAAATTGCTGCTTTGGTTTGGCGGCGGTTTATTTTTAGTGATGAGTTTGCTGATGCAACAGCTGTATCAAAATTCATTGCAAACCTATCAACAAAGTTTGGATGATTTATTGCGACAAGAAAGCCAATTATTCAGTCAGTTAGCAGCGGTTGCTGACACCGATTCCATTATAAAAAGTATCGATACCCGTAAACAAAGCAGTTTGTATTATTATCAACTCTATCAAGCTTCACCCCATTATGTTGCAACGCCGATTCCAGATTACCCCGCCATTGCTAATGTAAAGTCGACAGGCCAGAGCCAAGGAATGCGTGCGACCAAGGTGTTGTTAAAAGACGGCACCCCGCTGGTTATAGGGATCAACGACAGTGTTTATCAACAGTTTCAAAACAATTTAAATGTTAGATTTTTGTGGGCTACCTTTGTTCCTTTTATGGGCGTGTTTGCTGCGGCAGTTTGGTTTGCGCTCAATATTTTAACTCGCTTAAACAAAGTGAATCAGAGTATGAATCAGGTGATGTGCGGTGAGCGCGGCGTACGATTAAAGGTAAGTGCCGCCACCGATGAATTTGACTTATTAGCCATTCACTTAAACACCATGTTAGCGCAAATGGAGCAAAACGAGTCCAGATTACGCTCGCTCACGGTAGACATTGCCCATGATTTACGCACACCCATGGCGCGATTAAAGTTGCGTATTGATACTTTATTAGAGCAAGTGAACTTAGCACCGAGAGTGGCTGATGAGTTGAGCTTTGTGCAACAAGATTTTAATCAGTTATTAGATACCTTTAGCGGCATGATGGAGTTATATAACTTAAGCCAGAGCCGAGCTAACATTTCGCTTGAAGCGATTGATCTTAAGCCGATTATTTTAGATGTGTTGGATTTTATGGAGCCTTGCGCGAAAGAGAAAAGTCAGCTGCTGAGCTACCGTTGCGATGTGCCATGTTTAGTGTCGGGCAATCGCAATTTGTTGTTTCGTGCTTTGTGTAATTTGATCGACAACGCCATTAAGTACACACCTAGTGGCGGCCAAATTGAAATTGCCTCAGACTGTTTTGGTGTGCTGGTGGCTGATAATGGCCCAGGCATTGATGATAAAGACAAAACGCGTGTGCTCGATCAACTGGTGCGTTTAGATCCCAGCCGCAGCAGTTCAGGGTTTGGCCTAGGGTTAGCATTTGTCAACACAGTCGCGCAATTACACGGTGGCCGGATTGTGCTATCAGACAACCAACCCGGCCTGCGCGCGCGTTTGCTATTAAGCCGTGCCGATTGAGCAGGGCCGTGTCGACAATGCTTGTTCTGCAGTCATCAAGGTAACACGCCTGGCAATAGCTTTAAGTGCTATCTGGTGAACCATTTCGTCAACACTGGCGCAGCAATCGGATAAAACGATTGGCTGATATTTTTCTGCCGCTTTCGATAGTGCGGTATGGGTAATGCAATTTTGCGTCATCATGCCGCACAGTAAGATTTGCTCGACACCTAATGCGGTTAGTTGATGCGCTAACTCAGTTTGATCAAAGCTGTCAGCATGGGTTTTAATCACCACAGGGCTAGTTGGCGAAGCGGCCATTAGCTTGGGGTGGATAGCGGCACCTTCGCTGCCTTTATTAAAAAAAGGCGCTTGCTCTGCATCAGCAAGGTGCTGCACAAAGATGACGGCTGCGTTGTTTTGTTTAGCCAGCTTGATCGCGGCGATAATATTGCTTAAGGTTTGCTCGGTATTGGCCAATGGGTATTTACCATTGGGGAAATAATCGTTTTGTATATCTATCACGATAAGGGCTTGTTTCAACATAACTGACCTCTGAATTGTTTAATGTTTAACAAGTATGCCTTGCATAGTATTCGTTATTGAGTGGCATAAATGACATAATCAGGGTCAAAACTGACAGCTTGGGTACAGCCATTATGAATGTAAAACCCATTTCGGTAGCGGTGCTGGATTATCAAGGTTGCCTAACATCGGCGGTGTTTGGTTTAACGGAAGTTTTTACCCTCGCTAATAGAGTGTTACGTGAGCAGGGAATGGCTATTGAGTTTACATCGACTCCTATTAAAGAATCTGTGCTAGCCGCTCTTTTACAAGCTGATAGTGAAATAGAACAGTATCAAGTTGTGATCATCCCGCCTAGCATCGACAGCCAGTATTATTTAGCGCCAGCCGCGGATACTTTATTGTGGTTACAGCGGCAATATCAACAAGGCAGCATTATGACTTGTGCTTGTGCCGGTGTGTTTATGTTAGCCAGTGCGGGGATCACCGATCATAGGCCGATCACTACCCATTGGGGCTTAGCGGATTTATTTACTCGCCACTACCCGCACACGCCAGTTCAAGCCGAAAAAATAATTATTAATCATGGTGATATTATTTCAGCGGGCGGCATGATGGCGTGGTTAGATCTGGCATTTGAAGTAGTGGCAATCCATAGCCAAATGAGTGTGGTGCGCCAGCTTGGCAAGTTGCTGGTGGTAGATACGGGAAGCAGAGAGCAGCGCTATTATGCCCAATTTACGCCAAGGCTCGACCACGGTGATGAGCTAATTGTGTTGCTACAGCGCCATATCCAAAAACACATAGGTCAACCCCTTTCGTTAACTCTGTTAGCTGATTTAGCAGCCTTAACCCAGCGTACCTTGATCCGCCGATTTAACAAAGCCACCACGTTGAATCCAACTGAGTATATTCAGCGCGTAAGAATACAAAAAACCTGTGAGTGGCTGGAAAGCTCAACGCAGTCATTTGAATGGATTGCCCAGCAAGTAGGTTATGAAGATGCTGGCGCTTGTCGAAAAATATTTATTCGCGTGATGGGGTTAAGCCCCAGCGAGTTTCGCCGACGTTTTAGCAATAAATCGGATAGCCGGTAATGAAATCAAAGATGTGCTGCTGCAGGGCAAGATCATGAATGTATATCAAACAATTTGTGATTACTTGTTAGACGAATATTTGCGGCATGGATGCAGCAACTAAGCCATCAGGGATGATTTCACGGCGATTCGTATAATAATTAATCACTCATGCGTTCACCCTGTGTGCTACTGCGCTGTAAATTAAAGGAAAGCCAATGCAAAAGCATTATTCAAACAAATTGTTCATCATTTTTTTAATGCTGTTCGTGTCTGTATTAACTTCGGTAGCCGGTTTATTGGTCCAGTTTTATCGTGCTAGTTTAGCGCCTTATATTGCAACCAGTGCAGAAGCGATTGAAGTCGGAATTATTTGGGGAATATTTATCGGAATGTTTTTTGTACCTATATTGATGGCCTATAACAAGCAAAAAGTCTTCATTGCACATCCTATTAAAAGTGGATTGGTGCTTATGATAACGGCGCTGGTCAATTATTTTGTGAATCCAATTTTGTTTTACTTATCACAAGTGGCTTAGTCTATACCCAAGCAACTTCAAGATGCTTGTTCAGCGAGAGTTTGTTGCCTGTTATGCAAGGTGCTGATTTAAAAAACAGTCATTCTACGTTGAAAATCAGCAACAAAGCATGACAGCCAACAAAAATAGCCCTTCGGGAGCCGCTCATTACATGAATTGGATATTTTGAACTAGGCTTTACAACTGATAAACACCCTTAATCGCCGTGATTTTATAGGAGTAATTTTATGTTAACCGATAAGTACTTTTGGCTGGCCGCTTTTGTAGGCATTTTCGCTGCAGTGGTATTTCATTTTAGCTAATGCACTTTAAGCGCCTTGTTGTAGGCGGTTTTATTGATGACTCATTTATCCACAGCTTTGCCACTATTAGCTCTGGTTAAATAGGCCATTACTGACAAAGTTTACAAATCAAGAACTAAGGACTCACTTTTGCTGAGCGAGACGCATGGGCACATCAGGTTTTGCAATTCACGTCAATGCCGGCAGCATGAGTCATGACTGACAATTTAATGATAAGCAAAATAAGAAGGTGTTTGTAAGGGTAAACAGCAGGCTAAATGTCACCATCCATCAAGGCCCATTAATGTTGCCAAGCAAGGCTTTGGTATTACGCGCGTGCTGTCTTACCAAGTGGCCAATGAGCTAGCAACAGGGGAGTTAAATTCATTAAGTTTTATTACAACTAAACGAGAAGACATAGTGCGAATGTCTATGCCGGTCCAGAAGTAATTGAACAAAAGAACATTGCCTAGGTAGCGATAGGTTTTAAGCTCAACAGAGACTCTTTAAGGCTGGCTCAATTAAATAGAGCCAACCTTCATCGCTATTAGTGGTTGTTCAACGAGCCATCCTCGCCAGACCAACTCCAGTCAGGATAGGTCGTGCCATTGACCGTTGCATTGAACCCAGAGATAAGTGCATTAGGGTGAGATTGGCTGGTCCAGTTATTTAAACTTGAACTGACTATCTCGAAAATATAGTTGTTAGTGTAAAAGCTATACGGGCCTGTAACTGTGGAGTTTTCGTAAGCCGCAAACATGGTTCTACCGCCTAAGGTAAGAGTGTCAACTTGGCTGTTGAGCACTTCTGCGCTGGATTGGCCATACAAGGCAAGGTTAGATATCGATACTCCGTCATTACTTTCTAAATGGCCATTACCCCACACCTGTATTTGTTCAAATTCACTGGCATTTTTCGCCAACGTTGCAGATGTGTCACTAATAATCAGTGATAAGAGTTGGTTGCCTTTATCAAATTGAGCATAAGAGTTACCTCTAACCCGAATGTCCACACCTTGCAAATATTCGGCGATCAGGCTGCTATTACCAAGTAGATGGATATGGGGTTTTTGTTGAGTATCGCCTTGATGAAAACCACTTGTGAGTCTTTCTGCGTGAACTACGCCATTGTGATTAATCGAGAGCATTCGGTTATGGTTAGGCAAGTTAAAATGGAGATTAGCTAAAGTAACATTGCTACTGTTCACCGTGATGGCATATGGAGAATTTAAATCATCTGTCATAGTGATCACTGCTTTTTCTCTGCTCGAACTTTGAAGTATTGTTTTACCCGTTCGATTTATTTCAATAGGCCCAGAGCATGTTCCTGCGATAACTAATTTGAGCGATTTATTGTGTTTTTTAGCCAGTGCTTTTTGCAGGGCTAGGGGAGATTTTTGGCAGTTTACCTTTATGGTCTTGTATTTCTCACCCTCTGTATTTTCAGCAAAGCTGGCATGACTAAATACCAAAGTAGCAATGCTAGTGAATGCTAATGCGAGAGGTTTTACCTTAAAACATTTCATCTGATTTCCTTTTCATTTGTTTAGGTCCGCCATCATGATGGATGGATTTAAGGCTTTCTGGCTAGAGTGGAGGCTCGGTTTTTTCATGAATTTAAATAGCATTGAGGATTTACAGGGGTTGCAGCTTGATTTTATGCATTGTTGAAAAATTGAATTTCGTGAAAAATTATTGAAAGATGAATGCTTGTAAGGTTTTGAATTAAATAAATATTTATTTATTTTTGTGAATTTTTAAGCTTGTTTTTTGGTCATTCGTAGTCAGATTTAATATCTGGGTGAGCGTTTTGAGGCATTTTTGTATGGACAAAAAGCAGTAGTATTTATGTGCGTCATTAACGACCTAAGTCGCAAAGCTATGCTGAAGAACAAGGGAGGTAAAGTGTAGCGATAAGCAAGAGGGCACCTTAATAATTTAATGTACCCTCGTGATCTGGTTTTTATGATTAAGCTAGGTGAATTAGTTGAACCAGTGGTTGAAATTTTGTTGTAGCTTTGCAATATAGCTGCCGCCAATGGGTAACGTTTTATTGCCAATTTGAATCATCAGCTTGCCTTCATTATTCTCAAAAACACCTTCTACTTTTTGCGCACTGACGAGGTATGAACGATGAATTTGGACTAAAAATTCATCGTCATAGTAGCGTTTAAGCTGCTTCAATCGTGTATAAATGTACTCTGGTTTATCTTGATTATGGAGATATAAGCCGGTGTATCCTTTTTCAGCTTGGATATAAAGTAATCTATTTTTGTTACTGCTGATTTTATGCAGTTCGGAAAGTAATGTAGGATCATTGGTCACTTGTTGGAGGTGAGAGCTTAAGTGATCCATCATTTGTTGCAGCTGAGCGGTGATGGACTGGTCTTCTAAGGTTAAATTGTATTTTTGTTGTTGCTGTTCTAATTCTTTCTTTAGTTCAGTAATGTCTTCGTTGGAGATCGTCGGTAAGGATGCTTGTTGTAGTTGTAAATGCAATAACTCCTTGGCCATCTCTTGCTGTTGCTGGTTGTGATTAATCGCGCGTCGATACCAGTAAAACCCCAAAAAACCGACACTTAATAGCAATAGCAAAGTGAGTGAAATTAACTTTAAATTCATCTGGTGGGTATCGATAGCAGGCAGTTTATTGGTGTTAAGCAAATTAGCCGCTTGTGTAACTAAGCTAACATCTGCGCCTAAGTCTTGAATGCTCATGCCAGCAAGCTGATAGTGGTTAATGTAAGCAACTTTTTCTTTCAGCGAGCGAGTGCTTTCAAAACTAATAAAATGTCCTGTCTGCATATTGAAAAGGTATGATGCTTTGGCTTGCTCATCCCAGTAAGACTGATAATTTTCAGCAAAATAAAGATCTTGAATGCTTTGTTGGCTGTATAAGCCAGTATTAGGCTGCCCCTTTGGCGTATAGTCACCTTTAGGGATCGACTCTGATGGCTGGAAAAGCCCTTGATTGTTGTTTTTAACGCCAAGCCAGCCATGACCAAAAGCAGGAATGCTGACAATAAGCTTATCACTGGGTACTTGTTGGTTTAATAGGTGTTGAACCGCTTCATCAAGACTGCCGGTAAAAATGGCAGGGTTGTCTTTTGGCGTCAACAAAGGCGACGAATGCCCGCTTTTATTTTGCCAGTGCCCAGCTAGATCTAACGATAGAATCTCAATAACATCAACATATTGGCTTATTTGTTTGATTGGGAGATAAATGAGGTCGTCAGTTAAAACAGAAACCGTCATAAAAAGAGGTATGTTTGGGTAGGTTTCTCTGATACGGATGATTAAAGCCAGTAAATTGCCGCCATCAGAATCTCTATTGCCTACCGTACTTTCACGACTGACACCGGGGTAACGCCAATCAATAGTAATACCATCGAAGATCCCTTCCGCTAACAAGGCTCCTATGTTGTCAATAAACTGTTGAGATAGCTTTTCATTTGACGTAATAAGAGGATAGTTTTGCGATAATGCCCAACCACCAATACTTGCTAGTAATGTCAAGCTTGGCTTACGCTGTTTAAGTGTACGTAATGCAGTTAAGTGTTTGAGTTCTTGCTTTGGTAGCAGTACATCAATACTTGCGGTTTCAGTAAGGTTGAGATGGTTATAAACCAAATGAGTAAGGGGCTCAATTTCCAACTCATTAATTTGGCCATTCCAACCAAAAAACTGTCCAACGAGCAGCTTTTCTGATGCAAAAGCAGTATGGGGGAGCAGTATTATGAGAAATATTGTTAACAATTTACGCATCGGAAAATTATAAGCTTTTGAGAACATATGTAAAATAAATGTTATAAACAATAAAGTGAGTAATAGCTACAACTCAACAGTTTTGTTTATCATCTGTGCTGAAAGTGCTTGTCTAGATCTTTCAAGTCAAATGTTAAGAACTGAGTTTTTATCTTGGTAAGTACAGAGATGGTAAAAGAAGCGTCAACCAGTTTAAACCGACTAGACTAAACAATAACAGTTTGTAGGTGAATAAACTAATGAACAAGTACTTAGCATCATTTTTACTGCTGGTAAGCCTGCCTATTTACAGTAGGGTGATGGTTGAGGTTGGCTTACCTGACACTCAACAACCGCCATTTTTCATTGATGCTTCTCAAGGGCTAGCGTTAGATATCACTCATGCGCTTAATGACATTCAGCAAGATTATTTGTTTGTGAGTAAGCTTTACCCAATAAAAAGACTGCACAGTAAAGTTCAAGGAAAAATCCTGCATATCGTCGCTTTTCAAGATGAGATTTGGTTCCCTGGCTTGCCTTTACGATCAAGTGCTTGTGTGTTGTATGAATCTAAAGAGCGCTTTATTGCCTTAAAAACTAAAGCCAAAGATCAAACCTTCTTTGATAGCATTACAACTAAAAAAATCTTAGCAGTGGCGGGATTCCACTACAATTTTGCCAATAACATTAATGATGAGGAGTGGCTAAAAGGGCAGTTTGATATCGCCTTTTCAAGCAACCAATATGTTGTAATACAAGGTATTTTAAGAGGAAGAGGGGATATTGGCATCACCTCTAGCGCAAGTTTAGCCTATTTAGCTGTGACCAATCCTCAAGCCTATAACAAGCTGCTTATTTCAGAGCGAGTAGATCGCCATAACCAGAGACGTTACCTGTTATTTCAAAACTCACCAATTGATAGTGACAAACTTGATCAACTATTAGCCAAGTTATATCGGTCTGGTGTACTGGCAACATTATTCAGTAAATATGGCCTTCCTACCCCCAATTGTGCATTAGATGCGCCCAGAGCTTCCTCTGATTACCTTGGTAACCCATCAAAGCAAGGTACATAGCCTGTATTTTTAAGCCAACTTGCACTGTTAGATACAAATATTTTCGCGGTTGGCGAAATGTGAACCGGACTATCCAAGCTGCCCGCGGGTACAACCACGCAATTTATGTTTTTTATATATGTGGGTAATGCAGATCCACAATTTTGACAAAAGCTTTTTCTATGTAATGAATTAGGATATTGATAGATCTTGACATTAGACTCTCCCTGCAACCAAGTTAACGAGCTGTCGGTTGCAAACAAATTAGCGGCATGTGCAGAGCCCGTACCTTTTTGACATCGAGTGCAATGACATAAGAAAAATGACTGAAAGTCACCTGAAAGCGTATATTTAGTGCTACCGCAAAGACATGAACCAAAATGTTGATTATTCATCAAACCCCCTTATTGTTGGTATATAACGCAACTCGAATGATGGATAAGCTAATAGTCTATACCCAATCAACTTGAAGGTGTATGTTTCAGAGCTCCGCCGTATTTTCAATACTGGACGCTAATGCTGGGTTGCTTAGGTATAGAGCATCAACCCTACCTACAATTTACTTGGGGTAATACTGGCGATTGAGCGAAATTCTCTTGTCATATGAGCTTGATCACTAAAGCCAAATTGCTGCGAAACATCAACTAACGTGACTGCTTTATGTTCACGCAAATAATTAATGGTTTTTTGGACTCGTAAAATGCGCTGGTACTGTTTCGGTGATATTTCCAGCCAACGTTTAAACAGGCGCTCAATTTGTCTTTGGCTCAAGGAAACCTGACTATCTAAGTCTGCTAATGTTGCATCAAGGTAACCTTTCACCAGCCCCCTCTTGAAATTTATATGTGATCCAAATCGACTGATCTAAAAATCGTGCTTGAAGGATCCTTCCAGCCTGCCAAC
>NZ_JAUOPX010000063.1:0-16549 GCF_030547455.1 Motilimonas sp. 1_MG-2023
TCAGGCTCATATCATTTCCTTAATCTATTGACGTTATTGTCTCAAAATTAAGTGTCCGATGGGATTAGACCAGAACATATTAATTAGTAGTGCAGATCCTGCTTCATTCGTTGTTACAGACTATGAGTCAACGATTTCTGATAGCCTAAATGTCGATGCTAAAGATAAATTTGGACATTACTATCGAGGTATTTTGCTAAGAAATACGCTGATAGAAGATGAGTGAGGTACTCTGATTTGATGATCATCACGGAGCACATTGGGCTGGCTTGCTTTTACTGCAACCTTAATATCTAATAAGTCAAATTTTAATCACCAAGGGCGTAATGTTGAGTTATTACATGCTGGCAGGCTGTGTGTACTTTTCGCTGCTGTGCGCAATTGCCGCGCACAAAAAAAATCGTCATGTTTTATTGTGGGCGATGGGCGGTGCTTTGGGTGGGTTAATTACTTTTACTACATTAGTGCTTAGCGCTAACGTGTGCTGCCAATGTGGGCGCTCTACACGCGCTTCATATTGTGCTCATTGTGGATTTCATAACCCTTAGTAACTCTCTCTGTTTTTCTTATCGAGAATCTGAGCTAATTCCCACCTCGCTGCGTATCAAGTATTTTAGTCGTGATATAAGGCTCATTATGTTCGCTTGGTTATTTGGCACCCCTGAAGCGCGTTTGCGCAAACAATACGATGCAAAACTTGAGCAAGCCATGCTGGCACAGCGTCGTGGTGATATGAAATCCTTTGCTTTTCTTAGCCAAGAAGCTGAATCCATCTGGCAAAAGATTGAACAATTAAAACAATAATCTGCACTCAGCTTCAGTTGAAATGGCTTAAGTTAAATACAGCTGAATAACGCTGATTGTCACAGCTTTATTACTTTTTTGTGAGCAATTATCTGCTATCGCTTCCCACTTGATGACTTTGCCTACTTTTACTGATTTAATTGGTCAGAAATGACATAGTCAAATAAGTATAAGTAGGGAATATGGAGCAGCAACCAACCGCTAAGCAGCCAGCATCGGCAGAGCAAGAGACGCCAGAATCAGCGACGATGACACCGTCCGAATCAACCACAGCAGCAAAGCCGAAAACGAGTAAAATTAAGAAAATAATCAACATTATATTGTTGGTACTGTGCGCCATGTTTGTCTTCCACTTAGTAGCAGACCGTTTTATTCCCTCCACTGATCTGGCTCGTGTACGTGCCTTTGTGGTGCCTATCGCTCCTCAGGTATCAGCTGATGTGATAGATATTTTAGCCAAACCCAATCAGCTAGTCAGTGCAGGTGATGTGCTGGTTAAGTTAGACCCAACGGATTTTGAAATCGCCTTAAAGCA
The DNA here is from genome assembly GCF_030547455.1 of Motilimonas sp. 1_MG-2023. Classification (NCBI taxonomy): domain Bacteria; kingdom Pseudomonadati; phylum Pseudomonadota; class Gammaproteobacteria; order Alteromonadales; genus Motilimonas; species Motilimonas sp. 1_MG-2023. Next base: position 1,340 of record NZ_JAUOPX010000063.1, read on the forward strand.
AGCCGAAGAAGCCGTAGAGCAAGCTAAGCAAGGTGTTGGCGCTCAAACAGCCGGCATCGCCTCAGCTCAAGCTAGGGTGGGGGAAGCACAAGCTAACTTAGTGAATGCACAATCGCAATACAAACGAATTGCAACCCTTGCTGATAAAGGTGTGGTGTCACAGGCAGATAAAGATAATGCTAAGGCTGCTCTATCCAGTGCGCGAGCTGGTGTTGCAAGTGCTAAGGCTGAGCTGGAAAAAGTAAAAGAGCAATTAGGTGAGACAGGTGAAGATAATAGCCAGTTGCAATCCGCTTTACTTGCGTTAGAAAAAGCGCAAGTCGATTTATCACGCACTAGCATTGTTGCGCCTTCAGACGGCGGAGTATCGAACTTTAAACTTGAAGTGGGTTACCGAGCCAATGTTGGCCAGCCGTTGATGACTTTTATTTCAATGGATTCTGTTTGGGTTGAAGCCTACTTTCGTGAAAACAGCTTAGGTAACTTAAAGCCAGGTGATGAAGTTGAAATTGCTTTGGATTATGCGCCTGGGCGTGTTTTCTCTGGCAAGGTATCACATATTGATTACGGTATCGACTGGGGGCAAAGTGAACAAGCCGGTAAATTAGCTCAAATTAAGTCACAGTCTAGCTGGTTACGAGACACGCAACGATTTCCTATGACCATAGTTTTTAGCGATGAAGAAGCAAAAGGCATGCGTCGCGTTGGTGGTCAAGCAGATGTGATTGTATATAGTGAGGATGCCACCTTGTTACGACCTATTGGCAAGGTTTGGATCCGGTTTTTAAGTTGGCTGTCCTATGTCAGATAGTCAAACGTTGGCAGCAACCCCGGAGGCCATAATCCAGCGTCGGGTGTTGCGCTTTACAATAGGGATCACTTTAGCAGTCGCTATTTCAGCGCTAATGAATTGGACGCTGTCCTACATTATGCCGATCTTGTTAGCTAAGTTTTTGGTCGATCGTCAAGCGCCAACCATACAAACTATTTACGAATTGGTTATATCCATGCTACTAACCATTGTAATTGCTTGGTTTGTTAGTGTGGGTTTATTGGAATATCCTTCATTACTGATGCCGTTGATTGCGGTGTTGATGTTTATTTCTTATTACTTGTTTATTGACCCTAGATGGAATTTCTTTGCTACCATTTTATTGGTGGCGTCTTTGATCATTCCGTATGCCGCTATTATTTCGCCAGGTATTGGCATGATAGTGGGCGTTGGTTTGTGCTTTTCCGGTTTAGTTTCTGTGTTGTTGTTCACCTTGCTGCATATTTATTTGCCTGATCTCGCGGGAGAAAAAGATCAGCATGCAGCGGCGTCGCAAAGTCAAAACGAGCGCCTATTTGAATCGGCTAAGGCGCTGGTCATTGCCTTTCCGGTTATCTGCTTTTTTTATACGTTTGAACTCTCAGGTGCGATGCTGACGATGATTTTTATCGCGATTTTGTCGCTGCAAACGGCAGGTGAAAAGAGTGTTAAGTTAAGTTTGTTCATGATATTGACCAATATTATTGGCGGCATAATTGCTATTGTTGTTTATAACTTAGTGTCGTATGTGCCGGTCATTGGTTTTTACTTGGGATTGATTTTTCTGATCTCATTAGTGTTTGCTCACAAGATGTATGCTGTGCCGGAAAAAGCGATGATATTTTCGACTATTTTTAGCACCTTGCTGGTACTGGTCAGTTCAACCATGGCGTCATCTAATGGCGATGTTGATAGCAATTTCTATGTTCGAATTGCACAAATTGGCGGCGCTTGTATTTATTTAGTGGTCATTTCCTTTTTCATTGAAGGCAGAAAATGGCAACGCCTTAAGCAATGTTTTGACTAAATCACATAACAAAAATTTTTTCAAAGGAAACAACGGGATGAAAGATAACAAGGTACAACTGTCGAGTCAGTTTTCTGCGCAGGCGGTGGATGCGGCGATCAAAATTATTATGGTGCTGCTGATGGTGGCTTGGTGTGTAGATATTGTACGCCCGTTTATTATGCCGATGACTTGGGGAGCTATCATTGCGGTCACCCTTTACCCTGTGACTGTTTTTCTCAGTAATAAAGTAAAAATTAGTCAAGGCAAAGCCAGTTTAGTGGTTACCTTAATAGGTCTGGCCGTATTATTGGTGCCTGCAGTGATGTTTTCTGGCGCTTTGTTTACTAGTTCACAAGACTTTATTCATTTATTGCAAGAAGGGCAATTGAAGATCCCACCACCAAAAGCAAGCGTGGCAGATTGGCCGCTCATCGGTGAGTCAGTTTATTCCACTTGGAGCAAGGCCGTTAATGATTTAGAGCTGGTTGCTAAACAATATTCGGCACAGATTAAAGACACTGTTATGTTTCTTGTCGGCATGCTTGGTGGCATTGGCGGTAGTGTTTTACAGTTTACTATTTCAATCATCATTGCTGGCGTCTTTATGACCAATGCGCAATCGTGTGGCGCAGCTTTTCAACGCATCGCAGTGCGCTTAGCTGGACGTCATGGCGATGAGTTTGCCACTCTGTCAGCGGCTACTGTACGTGGTGTGGTGCAAGGTGTACTTGGTGTTGCGGTGATCCAAGCGATACTTGCTGGATTAGGCATGGCGATTGTAGGGGTGCCAGCAACAGGGATTTGGATGATTGGGGTATTGGTGTTAGCGATTATTCAGCTGCCCCCGATTTTACTTATTGGCCCTATTATCATGTATGTGTTCTCTGTTGAAAGTAGCACGACTGCAACTTTGTTTATGATCTGGGGCATCGCAGTCAGTGGCTGTGATACGTTTATCAAGCCTATCTTAATGGGACGCGGCGTCGATATTCCTATGTTAGTGATCCTACTTGGTGCCATTGGTGGCATGATGATGTCAGGCTTAATAGGCCTATTTGTGGGCGCAGTGGCGCTGGCATTAGGATATAAATTACTAATGGCTTGGTTAGAGCATGAGGATGAAGCGATAGTGGTCAAAGCTGAAGACGCGTAACGAATCGCTTAATGGTAATATAAAAAAACCTCGCATTGGCGAGGTTTTTTGTTTCAGCAATATAACTTTGTGCGATTATTTTTGCGTGGCTGCTTTCATGCTGCGGATGAAGCTATCCATTTCAGCTAGTAGTGCGGCTTCATCATTTAAATTACGCTCAATGATTTTCACTACTGCTGAGCCGGAAATTGCGCCAGCAGCACCCGCTGCAATCGCCTCTTGTACTTGTGCTGGCTCTGAGATACCAAAGCCAAGTAGTGCGGGTGGTGCTTGGTATTTATTCAAGTTGGCCAATAAACTTTCTACTGGTTTACCCGCTTTGGTTTCCGCGCCTGTCACGCCCGCGCGGCTCAGTAGGTAAGTGTAACCACCGCCGTATTTACCCACTAGCTCCATGGTTTGCTCATCGCCATTTGGCGGTGCAATAAAGATAGGGTGAATATTATATTTTGCTGCCGCTTCCCGATAAGGCGCACTTTCTTCCACTGGCACGTCGGCAATTAACAGCGAATCAACACCGGCTTCGGCGCAGCGTTGGTAAAAGCGATCAATACCATTACTGAATACCAAGTTGGCATAAAGCAGTAAGCCAATCGGCAACTCAGGGTATTTAGCGCGAATTTCCGCGAGCATTTCAAAACAGTTGTCTGGGTTAGTGCCGTTTTCCAATGCGCGGGTTGACGCATCTTGAATAGTGGGGCCATCGGCAACAGGATCCGAAAAAGGAATACCTAATTCCAAGGCATCTGCACCAGCAGCGACTAAGCAATCAACAATTTTTAATGATAGCTCTCGTGTTGGGTCGCCAAGAGCGATAAAGGGCACAAATGCACCTTGGTTTTTCTCTGCTAATGCTGCAAAGCAATTTTCATAACGTTGGCTCATTACATTAATCCTTTTTCTTCAAATAGCTCAGCCACTGTGAAGATGTCTTTATCTCCTCGGCCAGACAAGTTCACTATGATGCTTTGCTCTTTATCGTCTTGTTCAATTATTTTTAGGGCATAAGCAAGGGCATGTGCCGATTCAAGGGCGGGGATGATCCCCTCTTTTCGTGCTAGCTCGTGAAATGCCGCTAATGCTTCATCATCGGTGACTGATTCATATTGCGCGCGGCCAATGGCGTGTAGATGTGCGTGTTGCGGGCCAACGGATGGAAAGTCTAAACCGGCTGATACCGAGTAAGACTCTTCCACTTGACCAAACTGGTCTTGCATCATCATTGATGCCATACCGAAGAAAATCCCCTTGCGACCATGGCGCAGTGGCGCACCGTGCTGTGGAGTGTCAATGCCTTTGCCTGCTGGCTCAACGCCAATCAGTTCTACACTTGGATCGTCGATAAAGTCAGCAAAAATACCGATGGCATTGGAGCCACCGCCGACACAAGCAATCACTTTATTGGGTAATACTTGCTCTTTTTCAAGATGCTGAGCGCGGGCTTCTTCACCAATCACGCGTTGAAATTCACGAACGATGGTTGGGAAAGGGTGAGGACCCGCTGCTGTGCCCAGTAGATAATGGGCTCTGTCGTAACTAGCGGTCCAATCACGCAGTGCTTCGTTACAGGCATCTTTTAACGTTGATGAGCCAGACGTCACCGGGATCACCTCGGCGCCCATTAGCTTCATACGAAACACGTTTGGCTTTTGACGCTCACAGTCTTTTGCGCCCATGTAAACTTTACACTTTAACCCTAACAGCGCACACGCTAATGCAGTGGCCACGCCGTGTTGGCCAGCGCCGGTTTCTGCGATGATCTCAGATTTACCCATGCGTTTTGCTAATAGTGCTTGGCCTAGTACTTGGTTCGTTTTATGGGCGCCGCCGTGTAATAAGTCTTCACGCTTGAGGTAAAGCTTGGTTTTTTTACCTTTGGTTAGGTTTTGGCAAAGCGTTAGTGGAGTAGGGCGACCAGCATATTCGGTCAGTAACTCTCTAAACTCAGCAATAAACTCAGGATCGTTTTGTGCCTTAATAAACTCTTCTTCAAGTTGGTTCAAGGCTGGCATTAGAATTTGTGGCACGAACATGCCGCCAAATTCACCAAAATACGGGTCTAATTTACTCATCTTTTCGCCTTAATTCGTTATTTTAATACTGTCTAATAGCGGCAAATGCGCTGTCTAATTTCTGTTTGTCTTTAATCCCTGGCGCTGACTCAACACCTGAATTTAGGTCAAGTCCTAAGCAATCTTGATGGGCCGCGTGTTGCGCATTCTCTGGGGTAATTCCCCCTGCGAGCATCAGATTGCTTTTGTTTTGTTTGGCTAAAATTTGCCAGTCAAACGCTTGCCCAGTACCGCCCGATTGCGCGGCGGTGCGCGTGTCGAACAATTGCATGTCAGCAGTTGGGCATAACTGTGGCTCGCTACCATCAATGCCAATGGCTTTCCAGATAGCGCAACCGGCGGGTAATAGCGGACGCAAGGTGGCAATGTAAGCTTGGTCTTCGTCGCCGTGTAGCTGCACTGCGTTTAACCCTAAGGCCTTAGCGTGCTCTGCCACTGCGTTAACATCATGACTTTGAAACACGCCCACGTATTCAAGGGGGGCACCCGTCATGATGGCTTTGGCTTGCTCAAGGTTGACGCAGCGCGGTGATTTTTCAACAAAAATCAAGCCGCCTAATACAGCGCCAGCACTGTAAACATTGGCGGCATCGGTCGCTGAAGTTAAGCCACACACTTTGTTATTGCCTAAAATAAGCTTGCGACAAGCCAGCTCAACGTTGTCTTGCGACATAATCGAGCTGCCGACTAAAAAGCCTTTGGCAAAATGGCGTAGATCTTTTACTTGGTCGTGATGGTAAATACCTGACTCACAGATCACCACTTTACCCTCAGGAACCAACGGAGAAAGCACTTTGGTGCGATTTAAATCGGTACTGAGATCGCGCAGGTTACGGTTGTTGATGCCGTAAATACGAACATCGAGTGCCAATGCGCGCGTCATCTCTTGCTCGTTACTGACTTCCGTGAGTATGCCCATGTTGTAGCTATGAGCGACTTTAGCCAGGGCGATATATTCCTCATCAGATAATACCGATAGCATGAGTAACACGGCATCGGCTTGGTACAAGCGTGCCAGCTTGATTTGATAAGCGTCGATAACGAAATCTTTACAGATCACAGGTTGTGTCACTTGATTACGCACTTGAGTGACGTAATCAAATTGGCCTTGGAAGTACTTCTCATCGGTTAATACCGAAATTGCGCTGGCGTGATTTTTATAGGCGCTGGCGATTAAATCCAAGTCGAAATTTTCACGGATCAAACCTTTAGAAGGCGAAGCTTTTTTACACTCTAAGATAAAGTGGGTGCCCGGCGCTTCAAGGGCGGCGTAAAAGTCGCGCTCTGTTGGCGTAAGCAGGTGTTCAAATTCAGCTAACGGCTGGCTTGCTTTGCGCGCTTCAACCCAAACTTTCTTATCATCAATAATTTTACCTAAAATGGTATTTTCAAGCTCTGATTGCATTAGCATTGGCTCATCTCCGCCAGTCTGTTCACTAAGGCCAGCGGCTCACCGCTGTTCATGGCGGCAAGGGCAAGCTCTGCGCCATGTTTGAAATTATCGGCTTTGCCATTGAGCACTAACAGCGCAGCAACGTTAATTGCCACAGCACTTTGTTGGCCCGGTGTGCCTTTGCCTTGGAGTATTTTTTCAATAATGGCTTTGTTTTCTGCTGGTGTGCCGCCAAAGATCGCCTCGATGGGGTACTCTTCAAGGCCAAAATCAGCTGGCGTGACAGTGTATTCTTTAATAATACCGTCTTGTAATTCAGCAACTTGCGTTGGGCCATGGAGTGAAAACTCATCCAACCCTGAGCCATGCACTACCATCACGCGCTTCATGCCTAAGGTTTTATGCACTTGTGCAATGGGCCGCAACAAACTTGGATCGTAAACGCCATTTAACTCGGTTTGCGGCCGAGCAGGATTTACCAGTGGGCCTAGCACATTGAAAATGGTGCGGGTTTTTAGGGCGGCGCGAACCGGGCCCGCAAAGCGCATGCCGGCATGGTATTGCGGCGCAAAAATAAAGCAAACGTTTAGCTCATCTAAACAAGCTCTTGCCACTTCGGGGCTCATATCAACGTTGATGCCAAAGGCGCTAAGCAAATCAGATGCGCCTGACTTACTTGATACACTGCGACTGCCGTGTTTACACACCTTTAGACCACAGGCTGCGCCAACAAAAGCGCTGGCGGTTGAAATATTAATGGTGCCAAAACCATCACCGCCGGTACCGACAATATCGGTGAAGGCATAGTCAGGGCGTGGGAAGTCTTTCGCGCTTTCCAGTAAGGCTGACGCCGCGCCGGTAATTTCCTCTGGCGTTTCGCCCTTGAGTTTTAATGCGGTTAATACCGACGATAAAACAATTGGATCAACCTCGCCTTTGATGACTTCACGGAAAAACTCATGGCTTTGCTCGGCGCTGATGTTTTTTCCATCGAGTAGTGTTTCTAACATATTGCTCATTGTGCTGTCCTTAGCTCGCTGGCTGCGAAATGAGATCTAAACTGGCTTCAAGTAGCTTAGCGCCTTCGCTGGTCAAAATAGACTCAGGGTGGAACTGAAACCCGATCACCCGATCTTGCTCTTGGTAAATAGCCATGGGCATGTCGTTAAAGCTGGCGACAATTTTAAGGCTATCGGGCACAAAAGTCCCGACTAAAGAATGATAACGTGCCACCGGTAAGGGCTGAGTTAATCCGGCAAACATGCGATTGCCACAGTGATTAATGTCAGACGATTTACCGTGCATGATTTCTTCTGCAGGTCCAACAATGCCGCCGTAGTGTTCAATCAGCGCTTGATGGCCTAAACATATGCCCAAAATGGGTACTTCACCACGACACAGTTGGATCAACTCTGGCATGCAACCCGCTTCGGATGGGCAGCCGGGGCCAGGAGATAATACCAGAACCGAGTTAGGGATAGCGTCTATCTCAGCTTTAATTTTTGCTGCATCCACGCTATTGCGATAAATTTTGACGGGATGACCTAAGCTGCGAAATTGATCCACTAGGTTGTAGGTAAAAGAGTCAAAGTTATCCAACAGAACAATGGTGTTTATGCTTTGATTTGAATTAGGCATTGTTAACCGCCTCCAATGTGGTGCCGTGCGCTTGGGCAATGGCGTTTAACACGGCCGCGGCTTTGCTGCGGGTTTCGTCTGCTTCTGCTTGGGGTTTTGAATCATAAACCACCCCTGCGCCTGCTTGCACATGGGCGACTTGGTTTTGCACAAAAGCAGAGCGGATCACGATACAGGTGTCCATTTCGCCTTGACCGGTTAAGTAACCCACTGCGCCGCCATAGCTACCACGGCGTTGCTGTTCGGTTTCACGAATCAGCTCAGAAGCACGAATTTTCGGCGCGCCGGTTAAGGTACCCATGTTCATACAAGCCTGGTAAGCGTGTAGCGCGTCTAAGTCGCTGCGCAGTTTACCTACCACACGTGAGACTAAATGCATTACATGGCTGTAACGGTCAACTTTGAGTAAGTCGGCGACATGGCGGGTGCCAGGCTCTGAAATGCGAGCAACGTCGTTACGTGCTAAATCCACTAACATTAAATGCTCAGACATTTCTTTTTTATCAAGGCGTAGCTCTAATTCAATGCGGCCATCAAGGTCTTTATTGATAGAGCCATCGGGATTAAAGCCACGACGACGGGTGCCGGCAATAGGGTAAATTTCCACGTCATTTGATTGGTGGCAGTACTTAATCGCACTTTCTGGTGACGCGCCAAACAACACAAAATCTTGGTCGTTTAAATAAAACATATAAGGGCTAGGGTTGGTTTCTTTTAACTTACCGTAAGCGCTTAATGAACATGGGCACTCCAGTGAGAAGCTACGTGAAGGCACCACTTGGAAAATATCACCTTTGCGGATATAGCTTTTCAGGGTTTCAACTTGACGGCAAAACTCAACATCAGAAACATCAACGCTAACCTTGCTGGTCACTGTCTCGGTAGTAGTAATAGGTTTTGAGGTAAAGTTTTCACAGAGAGTAGCGATGTCTTGCAGGCGTTGTTCGATGTTAGCTTGGTTGGTTTGACTATTTGGCCCGCTAAATACTGAGCCGATTAACTCACATTGTTGTTGCTGGTGGTCTTGCAACAACAAGGTTTCAGCGACATAAAATAAGTAATCTGGGCATTGATTGGTGCCATTTGGCACGTCTGGCAAGCTTTCAAAGGTGCCGATGAAATCGTAAGAAAACGCGCCACCGATAAACAAAGCCTCATTTAAGTCGGACTCGGTTTTCACTGTATTAATGATGGTGCGCAGGCCATCAACGGGGGAATGAGACTTTAATCGTGTGTCTTCGTCTGAATCTCTGTCTGGCTCAAGGAAGGTGAGCGTTAAACGGCGTTCATTGAGTTCAACTGCCACATTTGATTCAAACTGCTCAGTTAAAAATACCAACAAGTTATAACCATTATCCGTTAACGCTTCCATCGTCACGTTTAACCCGTGGCAAGCAATGCGCACAGCGGCATCTAGTAGCATTAAACTTTTTAAGTCGGCTTTACTGTCTATTTCTGCGGAATCGAGTAGCAAGCTGTTATCACCGGGGCGGCTCAAGGCTTGATATAATGGCAGCGATTCCGTGCTGTATTGGCTGTGCCTGCGTAAGGTGGCAAGTTCGCCTGTGTATCCTGATGTATTCATTTTAACTCCGATATAATTAACATTTTGTTTTTATAGGGTTTAATTGTTAATTCACCATCGCCAATTGTGTTTTTTTACCTGTATTTGCATTTCAACCGTCCTGATACGAAAAAAGCCCGCTTAGTTGCGGGCTTTTTGTCGGTTTTCTTTAATATATTTTACATATAACAAACCACACAACCCGCTTATTCTGGATTGTGCCACCACCAAATTAGAGAAGAATGTGTTAAATTATGCATCTCGGCGATTTCGTTACATGAATGATGCCTAATTCTTCTTTTATTTGACCTATAAAGTCAAGTTATATTTATGGATAATTGATGTTAATCGACTTTCACTCACATACCACTTCCTCAGACGGGTTGTTATCACCTGCTGAACTCGTACAGCGAGCCGTTGAACGCCGAGTCGATGTATTAGCCATTACCGATCACGACACGACCGCGGGTATCGCACCCGCTCGCCAAGCGATTGCAGAGCTTGATTTGCCGTTAACGCTGATTAATGGCATTGAAATTTCATCGGGTTGGGAAAACCATGAAATTCACGTGGTGGGGTTGTGTATGGATATTGACCATCCCGCGTTGCAGGCTTTTATTCAGGGTCAAAGTGAAAAACGTGAAGCCAGAGCCATTGAAATGGGGCTGCGCTTAGAAAAAAAACGCATTTTGGGTGCCTATGAGGGAGCAAAAGCGTTAGCGGGTGATGCAGCCATAACACGTGCCCATTTTGCCCGTTTTATGGTCAATGCTGGTATTGTTGATTCGTTTCCCAATGTGTTTAAAAAGTATTTAACTAAGGGAAATCCAGGCTATGTGCCATCGAATTGGCCTGCGTTAGCAGAGGCCATTGCAATCATTAAAGAAAGTGGTGGGGTGGCTGTATTGGCGCATCCTACCCATTATAAGTTGTCAAATAAGTGGCTAAAGCGTTTACTTAACGACTTTAAAGCCGCGGGCGGAGATGCCTTAGAGGTAGCGATGTCACAACAATCGCCACAAGACAGAGTCAATCTAGCGCAATGGGGCAACGATGTTGGCCTTAAAGCCTCGCAAGGGTCTGACTTTCATTTAATCAGCAGCTGGTGCGATCTGGGCCGTAACCTATATTTACCTAAAGATGCTGAGCCAATTTGGCAAGATTGGCCTGAAATTTTAGCGTTGAGCGAAGCTTAGCGTAGGCAAGAACATTAATAATAAAAAAAGCACTCACCTTAGATTTGTTGGTGAGTGTAAAAGTAGAGGATTGAGATGAGTCAGTTTTTTTATGTACACCCAGATAACCCACAAGCACGCTTGATTAGCCAAGCGGTTGAAATTATTCATCAGGGTGGCGTAATTGTTTACCCTACCGATTCTGGCTATGCCCTAGGTTGTCAATTAGGCGATAAGGCAGCAATGGAGCGAATTTGTAAAATTCGTCATATCGATAAGGATCATAATTTTACTTTATTATGCAAAGACCAATCGGAATTAGCATCTTATGCTAGAGTTGATAATGCCGCGTTTCGTTATTTAAAAAATAACACCCCAGGTGCTTATACCTTTATTTTCAAAGCGACCAAAGAAGTGCCGAAGCGTTTAATGAACCCGAAGAAAAAAACCATCGGTATTCGTATTCCAGACAACAATATAGCCTTGGCATTACTTGAAAAACTGGGTGAGCCATTGATGTCTTCTAGCTTAATTTTACCTGGTAACGAGCACACTGAATTTGACCCTGAAGAAATCCGTGACAAATTAGAGCGCCATGTTGAGCTGATTATTCATGGTGGCTTCTTATCTGAAAAACCAACCACAGTGGTGGATTTTTCAGAAGGTGAGCCAGAAATTGTTCGCCGTGGATCGGGCGATCCATCGGCATTTGAGTAATTTAGCATTACGAAGAAATTAAAGTGGTGAAAAAATCAGCTTTGGTGGTGATTTTATTAAGTGATTTACGCCAAAGCTGGTACAATTTGCGCCCTTTGATTTGACTGCTGTGAAGTAGGCATACACATCTGCTAAGCGCATACCCTGTGTAGGTTTATATCCAAGCAACTTCAAAACCGATTTGTGTTGGCTATGTGTTTATTTCTAATCATAAATTTTAATAGCCAATAAAAAATGATGGGTTTGCAGTGTTTTCATTACACTGCGCCAATGAGTGTTAGGAATAACCATGAGTGAAAAGATTCAAAAAGTGCTTGCCCGTAGTGGCGTAGGCTCTCGTCGTAAAATGGAAGAGCTGATCCAAGCCGGTAAAGTAAGTGTTGACGGTAAAATTGCCACCTTGGGTGATCGCGCCGAAGCCGACCAAGTGATAAGGGTGGAAGGCCGCATTATTGCAACCAAAGCAGAAGAAGACGTGGTGTGTCGTGTGTTGATGTACCATAAGCCAGAAGGCGAGCTTTGTACGCGTTTTGATAGCGATGGCCGCGCCACGGTATTTGACCGCTTACCCCGTATCTTAGGCTCGCGCTGGATTGCGGTAGGGCGTTTAGATATTAACACCGCTGGTTTGTTATTGTTCACTACTGATGGTGAGCTAGCCAACCGCATGATGCACCCAAGTCATGAAATTGAGCGTGAATATGCGGTGCGCGTATTTGGCGAAATTGAAGATGAAATGTTGGCGCGCTTGAAAGAAGGCGTACAACTTGAAGATGGCATGGCTTCTTTTAGTAAGATCAAAAAGTCTGGCGGTGAAGGCATTAACGAATGGTTCAATGTTACCCTGAGCGAAGGGCGTAACCGTGAAGTAAGACGTTTGTGGGAAAGCCAAGGCATGCAAGTTAGTCGCCTGATCCGCGTGCGTTACGGCCAACTTAACTTACCAAAGTCGCTGCCAAAAGGTGGCTGGATGGAACTACCGCTAAAAGAAGTGAATGCTCTGCGTAGCTCAGTTAATCTTGCGCCTGAAACCGAAACCAAGGTAAAAGTAGATAAGCGCCCAGCGCGCACGCAAAATACCCGTATTCGCCGTTCGGTGAAAAAACACCAAATGAAGCAAAACAGTGAGCGCAAAAAAGCGCGCAATCGTTAATTTTCACCTACGACCGAAAACCTGCTGCGGCAGGTTTTTTGTTTTTGGCTGTTTGTCATTTACCGAACCCAGTCACGTCACTGAGCACATTCAGCGTGAGTCACTTAGGTATATTCACCCGAAATTTGACCTATAACTCGGTTTAACTAGTTTTGCTTGATGGTAAAGCTAGCGTTAGCAGGGGGGTTGCGGGTAAAATCTGCGGCATTATTTTTTCAAATACAGATCGAGAGAGAACGAGATGGGAAGAGCTTACCAGAACCGTAAAGATTCGATGGCTAAAACAGCCGGAATGAAAACCAAGGTTTATTCGAAATACGGTAAAGAAATATACGTAATAGCAAAAAATGGCGGCCCCGATCCCGACACCAACCTCTCCCTAAAACGTATTATTGAAAAGTCGAAAAAAGACCAAGTGCCTACTCACGTTATTGAACGTGCGATTGAAAAAGCGTCAGGTGCTGGCGGTGAAGATTACTCTCACGCTCGCTATGAAGGTTTTGGTCCTGGTGGCTGTATGGTGATTGTGGATTGTTTAACCGACAACACCAACCGCACCCATATGGAAGTGCGTCAAGCCTTTTTGAAAAACGGTGCTAAATTAGGTGCACCTGGCTCAGCGGCACATATGTTTGATCACTTAGCTATTTTGGCATTTAAGGGTGAAGACGACGAAGCGGTACTTGAAGCGTTAATGATGGCCGATGTTGATGTGACTGACATTGAAAACGAAGATGGCGTGATCACGGTATTTGCACCGCACACTGAGTTTTACAAAGCCAAAACAGCCCTAGCTGAAGCGATGCCTGATGTTGAGCTGGACGTAGAAGAGATTACCTTCGTACCACAAACCGAAGCGCCGATTACCGGTGAAGACGTTGCGGTGTTTGAAAAATTCTTAGACATGCTAAATGATTGTGATGATGTACAAGACGTTTATCACAACGGTCAGGTTGAAGAGGCATAAGCCTAAGTAACATTGACCCTTGAAAAAGCCGGCATTTGCCGGTTTTTTTTGTCGGAAAATAACAGCGAAGGCCCTACAAGGCCGATAATTGATTGTTTAATATAGATAAAGATGATGTAAATATTATGGGTATGTTTCCGACGCCGTTTTGGGGCGTTTTCTGCCCCCATAATGGGAGCTAAAAAGCTGTTAGGTTAATGGAGCCTCAATCTATGAAGTTTGTATGCCCAAGCTGTGAAAGACCAATCTATAACCGCAGAATCGAGAAGTGTGAGTTTTGCGGGGATGCTTTACCAAACGAGTTATTGTACTCACAAAATGATGTCGATAACCTAGATAGGCAGCAAGCAGAATCCTTGAAAAGGCAAACTAATACATCAAGTAGTTCATCTGGTGGTGGAGCTGACTTTTTCTCAATTGATTTTGGTGATTCTGGTGGCTGTGATTGAGAGTACGCAAAAGACAGAAAAGACAGGACACCCTCCTAAATTTGAAGCTTGCCGGGGAAAGTTGGTCAGTATTTAAGAGGTTGTCCAGCTAAACCAACAGCTAAACCTAGTAACTATTAGACTCATGAAATATCTTAATATCGAAGACGATAATATTAATTACAAAATAAGTAAGTGGCTACTTGAAGAGCTGCTTGCAAAGGGTTGCAATGAGTTCTCTTATGAGGAAGCTGAGAGTGCTTGTGTAGAGTCTTTGCCGTACCAATTGAAGTTAAAGAGCGCATTGTGTACTTGGCTGTTGGGTGTCAAGCGGGTAGAAACGGTGTTTTTCAATCAAGGTTCTGACAATTGGCACAAGTTTTCTGAGCTATACACTTTCAACCGTAATACAGTGCCCGTTATAGAAAAGTTTATGGGTAATAATTTACTAGACAGGGATATCCACCTAAATAAAGGTGTGGCTAATTGGCATTTCTATAAAGATGGTATTCTTCTGGCCGGTGCAAGTGTCGATGATGATTTTATCACCATCAATGAGCCCGGAAAGTTATTAATAGATAAGCTCAGGCAGATGGATTTTGAGTTCAATCTAAAAAACACATAATAAATAAAAGGGACAAAATAACGGGACATGTATGTCTAGTTAAACCGTAGTAAAGTTTTTTAGGGAACGTTTTAAGCTAAAATTAGGGGATAGCTAAGGATATGAACTCAGCCTTCAGAATACTGTACGAGTGTGATCAATATAGACTTTATTCTATATACGAAAATGTCTATTTGAAAAACATACATAGATCAGAATCAGATAATGACATTATTGTTGCCTCAGTATATGGAGACCCTGACTCGGGATTAATATCTTTCGGTAATGATTATGTAGCAATAGCTGGCTGCGGTATTACGATACATTTTCTGAATGGCGATGAGGGATATGAGATCGGCACAGAGGCAGATAATGTATTTTGGACTGAGGGGATTTATCAAAGTGGTGAAGATGACTTCAAATATGTCCGCTTCACTGCATATACCGATGTGTAGTGGTACAACTATTTTGGCCACCTGATTAGAGGTGATAAGATCACCGTAACTAAGCAGGTATCAATATGTCA
>NZ_JAUOPX010000064.1:0-16107 GCF_030547455.1 Motilimonas sp. 1_MG-2023
CAGCCAATGGTGATCTGTCACCAGTGGAGTTTGAAAATTCTCAACTAAAGGTGTCCAGTTTTGGTTGACCAGAACATGCAAACCCAGATAAAGGTTTGAGTATCCATAGCGATAGTGACAAAAATGTTAAAACAAATTCCTCAACGCCTCAGTCTCATGTTGCAGAAAGTGGGGAGACAAAAGTTAGTTTATCCTCTGAAGCATTAACAATACTTGATATTGATAAAAAACAAAGCAATAAGACCTTTGAGCAGAAAGAAATAGAGTATGGGTTAGCCAAACAAGAATATGAAAAAAAGGTAAACAATCTACCTGTTGATTACAGGAAAATGAAACAGGTAAAAGATAGGCTTGCCGAAGAAATAAAAATATTGAAAGCTGAAGTATCGAAAATAAAACTGTCAAATACACTCAATAAAGAGGAAAAAGAACAAGAAATAACGGCACTCGAACAACAGATAGCCAGTAAAAGTTTGACTGTAATTGAAATAAGCGAAGAATTTGCCCAAAAGCTCAAAGAACAAGAGCGAAGTAAACAAATTTCTCCTGAAAGTGCGGCTGATATGCTGAAAACCTTCCATTCTTCCCCACCAAAAGCTCCTGAAGAAAAGAGACTGTAAATAGTTAATCAAGCTTATCTAAAATGCCCCCTCAAAACGCGAAAAATTGAACCGAGTGCGGATTAATATGGATAAAACCCATTGTGGGCTATTCTTTAAGAAGCGCTTTTAAGGGAGGCTGGAAATGGCCATATACCATAGCCTGTTGCTAACGATTTTTCTTGCCTCCACCAGCTTTGCCCAAAAGCTCGATCTGGTAACGTTGCAATACCCTCCCTACCAATACGAGTCAGCCGGGGAAGTAAAAGGCATTGCAGTCGATATTGTTAAAGAAGCCTTTGGCCGCTTAGGTATTCAAGCTGAAATTAGAGTATTGCCTTGGTCTAGAGCCATTCGCTATATAGAGCAAGGGCAAGCAGATGCCATTTTTACTGCGTTTAAAACCCCTGAACGAGAAAAGTTTGCCGATTACTCTCATGAAATACTGCTTTGGCAAACCATTTCTTTGTTTGTCAGATCTGATTCTACCTTGGAATTTAATGGCGATTTGGAAACCCTAAGAGGAGACTGTCGGCGTTGTTAAAGGCGTTAATTATGGCAAGTCTTGGGCGGCGGCAATGAATGAAGGCGTAATTAATAGCGTCGAGCTAAGTAATGAAGGCGAGCAAAACATGCGTAAATTACTGGTTGGCCGAGTTCCCATCATTATCAGTAATCGCTTCGGCGCTTATGCTAACGTGAACAAAGCGGCCCAACTTAATGATATTCGTGAACTCAAGCCAGCCTTAGAACATATTGCCAGTTATATTGCCTTTTCAAAAAAGCGCAACTTGGCACTAACGCGGGATCAATTTGACCAAACGCTAAAGCAGATGAAGCAAGATGGTAGCTATCAAAGGATCATTAGCACCTACTATAATAAGCTTCGCTAACTTGCACTCGCCCATCATTCTAACGAGTCAGTTAAAGCTGCCAATACTTGCGTGACGATACGTTGGTGATTTTGCGGCCTAGACTGATGCCCAATTTCTTGGCAAATAACCTCTTCCCCCTCTGCAGCAAGTATTTTTGTACCTTGATCTGTACAAACAGCAAAGGCACTAAATTCCGTGGCAGTGTTTATTTTTATTAGCTTTAACCTTGGTATAGCAGAGATTAACTTGGCCGGTTTTAGTGCCAGATGATGGCGCGCTGTCAGATCAATCACAGTAACAGCAGGTGTTATCATTTTAAGTGTATTTTCATCAAATACACTTGTGAGCTCAGGGTTAATGACGACCACAGACTTCATGCCATTAATGGACTTACTCTGGTTAACTTTATGATCAGAGGTCTGTGTTATATCCACCTTATTTTTTGCTAACCAACCACAATCAACGTTGGTGTTGTCGCCATCACATGAAGCCCTATATTTACTGGGACTTAGCTTGGCACCAGAAAGTAATAGCATGGATGTACCGCCCAGAAAAAAACCAACACCCGATACTTTGTCTTTATCAGCGCTCAGCCTTAACATATCAATGCTATCTAAATGAGAAAATCCGAGGGCTAAATCACTCACCCTATGCGCTATTTCATCCACGGCCAAATCAGGTGTTATTTCGACAGCAGAAGGAGGTTTAGGCGCGATAACGATGTAACCACTCTCTGCCAGTGCTGATGCAATCCAACCCGTATGAAAGAATGAAGAGCGTGTACCACCATGAGATAAAAGTACAACAGGATACTTACCTAAAGAAATGGGCGCGTTTAAGTTAGCCTCGTTCGCGGCAAAAACCTTGCCGTTACCAAAAACGTAATTCGTTGCTTTTGCATCTGTCGGATACCAATAATACACCTCGACAGGCATATTTCTGTCGTCACTTGCAATGCTTTTAATCGTCAATGCCGCTTGCTTCTCTTCACTCGCCCTAACACCAGAGCTAAGCACTGCAAGCGCGATTAATAAAATAACCTTTTTCATTTATACCTCTACAGATAACAAATTTGAGAACATACTATGCAAGCACTGAGATTAGGAAATGAGCCAACTATTCCTTAGGCAAGTTAATACTATGTTACGATCTGACGTTAAGTACACCAAAGAAGCTTTAGCGCTCCAACCAATACACCGCGGCCACCAGTTTAAGAGATAGTTACCGAACCAGGGTCACAAATTCAAATCCACAAACAGAAAAATTGGTAAGGCATTAGCAAGAAGAGAAGATGACAATAAGGCTCCTTGCGGAGCCTTAATAACAAGATTAAGCAGCGTTATCTTCAGCTGCATGCTCTAAAGCAGGCTGCTTTTGGTTGATCATGATAGTTTTAGGCTTCATCGCTTCAGGAATTTCCTTCACTAAACTGATCATCAGTAGTCCGTTATTCAGGTCTGCGCCTGTTACTTTAACAAAATCCGCTAAATTAAATTTACGCTCAAAACTTCGGTTTGCGATACCTTGGTATAAATATTTTCGCTCTTCCTTATTAGGCTTTTTACCGCAGATAGTGAGTACATTTTTTTCAACCTGAATATCGAGCTCATCCTCGGTAAAACCCGCTACAGCAACGGTTATCGCATAACGATTTTCATCAAGCACCTCAATATTGTAGGGCGGGTAGCCAACTGATGCGTGATCAGACGATAGTGCATTATCAATTAACGCACCTAAGCGATCAAAACCAATGCTGCTGCGGTAAAGTGGGGTTAAATCAACTGGGTTCATAATACATCCTCCATTAGAAGCAATATAAAACAAAAGCAATTAATTTGAGGCAGTCTCATTATTTGAGCATCTCTCCTCACCCATTTATCTAGGGGCACGTAAAATATTTTCAAGTATTTTTCGAACTTTTTTCAGACTCAGTTATGCTAGGTTGTTAGAAAAGCGGTGCACAACAATGGAAAATAAACAGAGGAAACAACATTATGGCAAGTTATGTTCCAGCAAAAATTTGGACACAAGAAAGTGATAATGGCGGCACTTGGGCCAGTATTAATCGCCCTACAGCGGGCGCAAGGCACCAACAAACACTGCCTGTAGGTGAGCATCCACTGCAGCTCTATTCCATGGGCACCCCCAATGGCCAAAAAGTGACTATTATGTTGGAAGAGTTACTCGCACTGGGTGAAACGGCTGCTGAATACGATGCCCATTTAATAAAAATTGGTGACGGTGACCAATTTTCATCAGGCTTTGTTGAAATAAATCCTAATTCCAAAATACCGGCCCTACTCGATACTTCAACCCCAACCCCAATTAATGTGTTTGAGTCAGGCGCAATTTTACTTTATCTGGCCGAAAAATTTGGCCGTTTTTTACCGAAAGACTTAGCTGCACGCAGCCAAGTAATGAACTGGTTGTTTTGGCTACAAGGCTCAGCGCCTTATCTCGGTGGTGGCTTTGGCCATTTTTACGCTTATGCACCAGAAAAGTTTGAATATCCCATCAATCGCTTTGCCATGGAAACGAAACGTCAACTGGACTTGTTAGATCAGCAACTAGCAAAACACGAGTTTATTGCCGGCGACGAGTACAGCATTGCCGACATGGCTGTTTGGCCTTGGTATGGCAACTTAGCGCTAGGCAACATATACGATGCGGCCACCTTTTTAGACGTTGAAAGCTACTCTAATTTGCAACGATGGGCGAAGCAAATTGCCGACCGCCCAGCCGTACAACGAGGTAAAATAGTCAACCGCACTTGGGGTGAGCCTTGGGAAATGTTGGCAGAGCGCCATCACGCACAAGATATTGATGCGGTGTTAGCCTTAGCGCCCTCAACATAGATAAAGGTTAAAAAAGGCTTACTGGTAAATACCAGTAAGCCATTTTTCGCCAATTGATACTCATCAATACTGATGGAATATCCATATCAAAAACAGCCCTGATAATTGCAAACACATGATTAAACTAGCAACAATTATAATAAGTTGTGCATTACTCTTGAGCTGCAGTAAACCTGAGCAGCTAGCAATCAACCAATATAATGAGTTGCTTGCGCAAGCATTCGAACACCCTGTCACATCAAAAAGTAGTCAGCACTTTCCAGCGCGTCGTGATTTAACCTTGGCTGAACTCGACTCGCAGCTCACCCTGCTGGAGAGTTTGCAATTAAAACAGTGTGATTTACTGTATCTGGCTAGCGAAAAAAATCAGATTTTAAATAAACATCAAAGCGGGGCTGACAATTTTGTGTTTCAACTGACCTTACTGAATCAACTAACTCAGTGTTTGCAAACAGAGCAAGAAATGCCCAATAGTGAGCGTGATTTTTTATCCGCGCTGGCAAAAGAAAAACGCGCCAAGCTACCCAGTTATTTTTGGAACCTATTATTGAGTGATGAGTCCAGTTATCGCTTTTTTGCCCAGTATACTCAGCTATATCCAGCATCAGGCCACCGCTTTGCTTTAGCAAGTCAGCAAAGCCTAAATTACTTGATTGAAATTAAACAGCAGGTAAACAGTATTTCCGCCTCAACAACGGCGACCATCCCCGCGGCTTTATTGCGGCAGTTGAAGCTGCTACCTGAGCATTTAGCTCTCTTGGCACAAAGCCGTTATGTTGCTAGTTTGCTGCACAGTGCTGATGTTGCCAGCTCTCAATTAGAGCAAGCCACTTCCCTACTCAGCCAAAACCAAGCTGACATAAATTGCCATAGTAAGCGTAACGATGTGCCTTTTAGTCAGTTAAAAGCCATTTTTTCACATCGCTTTATTAAACAAATGCAGCCTTATCTAAGCCAAATTAACACTGAATTACATCAGGTAATGCCGCTGTTAGCAGCCTTACTCAAACCTTACCCCGCTCAACTTGATAATAGTGTAACCAAGCAGTTAGACAGTGTATTAGCAACGCAACAGCGCTTACAGCAAGCCAACCTTGCCCACCAGCAACAATGGCAAACCTTGTTTGAGCGTTGTCAGCAGAAAGTGGGAGGTTAGGTTTAGGTCAGTGAATAAGCGTTATGCTATTTACAGCAGGTATCAACTAAGATGTGATCTAACAGCAGCGTTTTTTATTTAATTTACTGCTAGCATCCTCCACAATCAGCAACATACAGACCAAGGCACATCATGAAATTGCGTTATTACGCTCTACTCACAGCGTTACTATTCGGATTAAGCTCAGCCCCTCTTAGCTATGCTAAAGTAGCGTCTGATCATCCGCTAACCATTAGCGACTCCCAGCATAACTTTAAACAAGACGCACAGTTAATTAAAGCCAAGTATGAAGCTGCCCTATTTACCTTAGCCCCCTACACCTTTGCCCACTTTGGGCTGCGGATGCACCGACAAACTCAAGATCCGAAGTACGCCTTATCACTCTGGGTGGATGCCGCTCGTATTGCTAATAACCTCAATAAATTTGCTCATGAAATACAAACGCCAGAGCAAGTTCAGCAATATTCATTACAAAAACTCAACAAGCTCAAGGGCAAAAGCGACGAGCGTTCAAAGCGCCGTTATCAAGCCACTTTGGCCTATCCAGAATATCTGTTTCTTGGTATTGATTTACTCAGTAATATGGCCAGGGCTAACGAGTTTGGCCTTAAACATGAACAAGATGCCAAGTTAAGGAAGGTACTTAAGCGTTATGACTTTGCTGCCTATGTTAGCGATCCTGCAATGATTAAAGCATGGGCCGCGCAACTGGCTAATCAGGTATATTGGTTACGTCAGTTAGGCGAACAAGACGTGGTAGCTGAGTTTACTAAGGCATTTCGCCAAGTTTATCCTGACTCACAAGATCACCGACTCAGTGAACAACAGTTTAATAATAAAATTTACGGTCTCAGCCATATTATTTTTGCTGACTCACAATACTATTTACAGCCAGTCAAAGAGTCCGATCATCAATGGATTTTTGACTACTATCGCAACAATATCGACGAGATCCTAAAGCGTTGTAAAGAAGATGTAATAGCCGAAGTAGGCATTAACTTTTTACTGGCACAATTAGATGATGATCCGGTGGTGTTGAAAACCCGAACTACTATTAGTAAAGCCATCAACCGCCAGCATAATATGGTGCCGTCAGTAACCGGTGATGTTAACTTAGCGCGCGGCGAGCACCGCAATGTATTAGCGATAATGCTACTGGATTGGCAAGGTTTCTTAACGGAGAAATCGTTGCAAGCGTCGCCGGACATGGTCGTTAATCCGCCTTATGGCTTGGTGCACAAGTAACACATTAATTTTGTTGTTTATCTATCACAGCAGCAAGCTCCATCTCTTTTTGCCAAATTCTTAATTTATCGGCTTTTGAGATATCAGCGTTAAAGATAAAATCGTGTTTTTGGCCGGCTTTAGCAGGGATTGTAAGCTCAGATAAATGTCGGCTAACATGAGTTAATCGTGTTATGTAACCATCAGAATCAATGAGCAGCACATTACCTTGATCGTCAAGATTTGCGATGCGAACTTGTTTGTCAGATTGATTTTTAAAACCAACTTCTACTCGCAGGTTGTTGCTTTCGGCGACGCTCTCCACGGTTAATATTTCAACTAATAAGTGTTGCTCAAACTCTTCTAAGTTAGTGACAACAATAGCGCCATCTACTGAAGTAGTATTCGCACGCCCTTCATCGACACCTTCGTTGATCCCGCCAAAAAAATCTTTGGTAAATGAAACCACTTCTTTTGTGGTTTCAGTCACTATTTCACGAGCCCCAGCAGATACCTGAGCACTGACAAGTAGACCAAATGAAGCTACTACAAATAATTTTCTCATAAAAATCTCAAAATTCGTTATAACTAGGCGCATATTGACTATTTAGTTATCAAATTGCAATCTTCAAAGCGGAAAATATACAACCAGTTCAAGCAGTAACCAAGAAAAGTAGGCGGCTCACTTTCCTTGGTTAGCCATTCCCAATATCTAAAACTGTTTATTTTGCAACGTCCACAAGTGCATTAAATCCAGCGCGATGGTAGCACCGGCTAACGCTGTTACTTCACTATTATCATAAGCCGGAGCCACTTCTACCACGTCCATGCCCACAATCGGTAGCCCTTCAAGACCACGAATAATTTTTAATACCTTGTCGGTAGTTAAACCGCCACACACCGGCGTGCCCGTACCCGGCGCAAAAGCAGGATCGATGCAGTCGATATCAAAGGTTAGATACACAGGTAGATCGCCCACCGTTTGCTTGATTGAAGCAACAATGTCTGCCACCGATAAATCATTAGCCTGCATCGCATTAATAACATTAAAGCCATGCTCTTTTTCGGTATATTCAGTGCGAATACCAATTTGCACTGAGCGATGCTTATCAATTAAGCCTTCATTAGGGGCATGATAAAACATGGTGCCGTGATCGTAGCGACTACCGTTGCTATAGGTGTCGGTATGGGCATCAAAATGAATTAATGCCATTTTGCCATATTTTTTCGCATGAGCACGAAGCAACGGCAAGGTAACAAAGTGGTCACCACCTAAACCTAATAACGTTTTGCCGCTGGCCAATATTTGGTCTGCTGCTGATTCAAGCTGATCGCAAAACGCTTGTGAATCTCCGCAGCTATATACCAAGTCGCCAGCATCGACAATTTTAGTATGTTGCAGCAGATTAAATTGCCAAGGAAAACGGCGGCCTTCCCAAGCTAAGTTAACCGATGCTCGGCGAATAGCATCTGGCCCCATGCGCGCCCCCGAGCGGCCGGAAGTGGCCATATCAAATGGCAATCCTAGCACCACAATATCAGCATCGGTGTTAAGAGGGTTTTGCACTAAGGGCTGACGTAAAAACGTCATAGCATTGGAATATAAGGAGTTATCCACTTGCTGAAATACATCGTTCATCTGCATTAAGCCTTTCATTGACTTGCTATTACCTAAATACCAACCATGACAGTTGGCTTGGCTATTCTTTTATTGTCGCTTCGCGGTAAAAATACCGCTCCCACAAAGTGCGACACAGCACGCGCTTCATCGCGGTAAAAATACCGCTCTCACAAAGTACGACACACACGTAGGAACAGCATTTATGCTGCGATATTAAACTAAGATATTAAACTTAAATATCTTCTAAATAAGTATAACCTTTTAAACCTAAATCCAATTCAGCAAACACGCTGTCTTGTTCATCCGCTGGGATTTTGGCCTTAATCAACTCAAGGTAAGACGCTCTAAACTCGTCGGCGTCTAAATGCACGTAACGCAACATGTCTTCTACGGTATCCCCTTCGTTGATCTCAGTGACTGTGGCGTTACCTTGCTCATCCATCATCACTACTGCACTGTGGGTATCACCAAATAGGTTATGCATATCACCCAAAATCTCTTGATATGCCCCAACCAAGAAAAAGCCCATTAGGTACTCTTGCTCAGATGACCATGCTGGCACTGGCAGAGTGGTTTCAATGCCTTGACCGTCCACGTACTGATCAACCGTGCCGTCAGAATCACAAGTAATATCCAACAGTACCGCACGACTGCTCTGCTCTTGGTCTAATCCCGTTAATGGCAATACAGGGAACACTTGATCAATCCCCCATGCATCCGGCAGTGACTGGAACAACGAAAAATTAACAAAAAACTTATCCGCTAACTTTTCTGTTAGCTCATCCATAATCGGGCGATGAAAACGATTCTTACTGTCTAATAACTGGTTTAACTCAAAACACAAACGTAAGTTAAGCTGCTCAGCCCAAGCGCGTTGCGGTAGGTTAAGTACACCCATCGAAAATTGACTGTGCACTTCGGCTAAGTCACTTTGACAGTCATGGTAAATTTCAATTAACGCGCGATCGTCATTGCGATCACTTAGCTGCAACCAAGAGCGCCACATGTTTTGCAGCAATAATGGATCATCCACAGCCGGCGGCACCAACGCTTCAGGCGCATAGCTTTCTGCGCCAATCACATTTGAAATTAGCACCGCATGGTGCGCGGTTAACGCACGGCCCGACTCAGAAATAATCATCGGCATCGGCTGATTATACAGCTTACAAATATCACCTATGGTGTAAACGATGTTGTTAGCGTACTCAGCCAAACTGTAGTTCATTGAATTTGATGATTGACTACGCGTACCGTCGTAATCCACCGCTAAACCGCCGCCCACGTCCATGCATAACAATTTAGCGCCAAGCTCACGCAATTCACAATAAAAGCGCGCTGCTTCACTTACACCGGTGCGCACGTCACGAATGTTAGCCATTTGTGAGCCTAAGTGAAAATGCACTAACTGCAACGCTTCTACTTGGTTGTTTTGCTTTAGCACTTCTAAAACATGTAACACTTGCGATGCTGATAAACCGAATTTCGATTTTTCACCACCACTGGCTTGCCACTTGCCTTTACCCTGTGAAGCCAAGCGTACACGTAGGCCTAAACGCGGTGACACATTTAGTTTTTTCGCTTCAGCAAGTACCATCTCTAGTTCAGACATTTTTTCTAAAACAATATGAACCTTATGGCCTAACTTTTCACCAATCAGTGCCAAGCGAATGTATTCGCGGTCTTTGTAGCCGTTACATACAATCACCGAGCTCACTTTTTGTGCTAGTGCCAACACCGCTAACAATTCAGCTTTACTGCCTGCTTCTAAACCCAGTTGTTTAACTTCATTATCTTTTTGGCTAGCTAATAGCTCGTCTACCACTTCTTTCTGTTGGTTTACTTTAATCGGATAAACCAACAAATATTTTTCGTCATACTGGTAGTCAGCAATGGCTTGGTTGAATGCTGCACATAAGCTGTGTACCCGCTGATGCAAAATTTGTGGGAAGCGCACTAAAGCAGGCAAGGTTAAACCTTGCGCTTGAATTTGTGCGCTAATCTCACTCAGCGCAATGGTGTGCTCTGGCTGGCTCGCTTTTGGCGCAACATACACGTTACCCTCATCGTTAATGCCGTAAAAACCTTGGCTCCAGTGACGTACATTGTAGCTAGCGCGAACGCTTTCTAGATCTGTTGCTTTTTTCATGGGTGTTCCAAATACATACGATAAAATTTTAGGCTGATTATTGTTCAACCCACTAGCCGCACTTCTTAAGCCTGTTTAGCTTCGCAACAGTCCGGTTGGCCGCATAAAAAACGATTGCCTTCGTGCCGTCCAACGAAATAATTTTAGCCTTAAGAAAAGAAAATTTTCCACTTCATATAACCTAATAAAATTAATAAGTTAATTAAAGCTTTCTACTCAATTTAATTTACAGGTACTGCTTTAACTGCCCAGCAACGAATTCCGCAATAATAGGTTGCGCTTCCACTTTAGGGTGCAAACCATCAGCCATCATTAAATCGGGCTGTAAAATAATCGGTTCAAGAAAAAATGCCAGCAAGGGAGCTTGCTTCTCTTCGCTCACTTGCTGAAACACCTGAGCAAACGCTTGGCTGTAACGTTTGCCGTAATTTGGCGGCGCTTGCACTTGCATTAACATGGCTTGGCCACCGGCTTGCTGAATTAAATTGATCATTTCAGTGAGGTTGCTGCGTATGATGTCTGGCGCAAAGCCACGCAAACCATCATTCGCACCTAATGTGATTAATACTTGCTGTGGTTGATGTAGCTTAAGTAAATCAGGTAATCTGGCTAAGCCATTGCCTGTAGTGTCACCAGAAATACTGGCGTTGACGACCTTAATAGATTTGCCTTGCTGCGCCATCACTTGTGGCAATAACGTCGGCCAGCTTTGCTGCGCTGCCATTTGATAACCAGCACTTAAACTGTCGCCCAAAATGAGTAACGTTTGGCTGTGCACTGCGCCTGATATCAGGCTCCAGCCAAGTAAAATACAATAAATAAAAGGTTTAACCATGTCTGATCCCGTAATTATAGCTGACCACCTAGTCAAGCAAGTTAGCACAGCTAACGACACTTTGACCATTTTGCAAGATGTTTCTCTTCAGGTTAGCGCAGGCGAAAGTATCGCGCTCGTGGGCCCATCCGGTGCTGGCAAATCCACCTTAATGACCTTATTGGCTGGGCTAGATGTGCCCAGTGCTGGCGAAATAAGTTTACTCGGCCAACCTCTTTCGCAATTAGATGAAGAGGCTCGCGCCGCCTTGCGCTGTGAACATATTAGTTTTGTGTTTCAAAGTTTTTTGCTGATCCCAACCCTCACTGCTATCGAAAATGTCATGTTGCCTTATTTAATCCAAGGCCAAGATCAAGATGTAGCCCGTGCTAGCCAATTATTAGAGCAAGTTGGACTAACGGGACGTGCCCATCACTTGCCGTCACAACTGTCAGGAGGTGAGCAGCAAAGAGTTGCCTTAGCGCGCGCCTTTATTAGCCAGCCGAAAATTTTATTTGCTGATGAGCCAACAGGAAACTTAGACCAACAAACGGCCAGTAAAATTGTCGAGTTGCTGTTTCAACTTAACCGTGAACATGGTACTACGTTGGTACTGGTCACTCACGATCAAACCTTGGCCGAACGTTGCGATCGCACCTTAAAAATTGCCGCTGGTAAGGTGGCATCATGAAAAATAATCTGCTGTTAAAATGGCGCTGGCGTGAATGCTGGCAAGGCCAGCTTTGGCCGATCACCCTCGCTCTGAGTTTAATTATTGCCTGTGTCTTCGCGCTATCTGCACTGGTAACGCGAGTTGATAAAATCATGGTTGACCAAGGTCGCAGCGCCCTTGGCGCCGACTTAGTGCTGGTATCAAACCAACAACCTATTTCGCCCGACACCTTAGCCAGCGCGAAGAAGCTTGGCTTAACCATTAGTCAGCAAACGCGCATTCGCACCATGGCGTTTAGTGACAATGGCATGCAACTGATCAGTTTAAAGGCAATGGAAACCAACTACCCGCTACGCGGTGAGTTACAACTCGATGCCAGCCCTTTAACAGCCAATGAAAAAAACCTTACCATGCGCCAGCATGTGCAGCCCAATGAATTGTGGTTAGCAGAAAGGCTGTTTAATTTGTTAGACGTTCGCATCGGCGACACCGTCGCGATTGGCGATGCTGAGCTAACAGTATCAGGGAAAATAGCGGAAGACCCAGAGCTGTCGTTTAACCCGTTCAATCAAATGCCGAGCGCCATTATCCACTTGGATGATATTGCCAAAACGGGCGCAGTGGTGCCGGGTGGGCGATTAAGCTATCGCGCGTATTTTTCCGGTCCAGATAGCGCATTAAACCAGCTACAACAAGAAATAAGCATTACCGCCAGTCAGCGCTGGTTGAGCGAACAAAGCCAAGGTCGCAGCGCTGAATTTATTAACAAGGCGCAGCAATACCTATCTCTAACCTTATTGTTGGTGCTGCTGATGGCGTCGGCAACACTGGTGCTGACCAGTCAGCATTATCGTAATAGTCAACAAAGCACCGTTGCTATGCTGAAAAGTTTAGGTGCAAGTCAAGCTTGGCTAAGGCGCTGGTTAGCGGGTCAGTTGGCGATGTTATTTGGCCTCTCCATTGCCATTGGCATTAGTTGTGGTTTTTTACTTGAGCAACTATTGCGCCTGCCACTGACGGATTTACTGCCTGACCCACTTCCTAGTATCGGCTTTAGTCCATGGCTGGTGAGTATCGGCATTGCGCTGTTAGTTGGCCTACCAAGCATGGGCATTAGTTTATTGCATTTGCTGGCCACGCCGGCCACGTCTATCATCGGTCAAGACACGCCAACTAAAAAACAGTATTGGGCTTACTCTTTGTTGCTGTTGCCTTTGATCAGCTTAATCGTTTGGTTTGGTAACAATAAAATGATGTGGCTAACCCTCGTCGGGCTAGCGGTGATCCTAGTGCTATTAGGCGCACTGGGTTTACTCATCACTAAACTGTTGCAGCAAAAACGTTGGGGGCCAGCCGTTACGCTGGCTTTAAGCCGCTTAAATCGTAGCCGCATTGCCAGCATGGCGCAGTTAGGTGCCCTCACCTGCTCGCTAATGCTATTAAGTGTTATTTGGCTACTGCGCAGTGATTTACTTAATGACTGGCAACAAACCTTGCCCGCCAATGCGCCCAACGTGTTTGCCATTAACATCGCCCCTAACCAAGTTGACGCTTATATTAATCAACTGGACCAATGGCAGTTGGATCATTCACAAGCTTACCCAGTGATCCGCGGCCGCTTAACTCAGCGCAACGATGAAGTGTTGCAGTCGGTATCGGCAGCGGTGGCGACTAAACCAGAAACTGAAGCAGACAAGGAAAAAGACTCCGCACTGCGCCGCGAGCTGAACTTTACTTGGCTGCAGCAACTGCCAAGTCATAATGAAGTGCTTGAGGGTAAATGGAGCACAGAGCGTGGCGTGTCCGTTGAGCAAGATATTGCCAAGCGGCTCAACATAAAGCTCGGTGACACACTGCATTTCAGTGTTAACAGTCAAAGCTTTAGCGCCAAAGTAAACAGCATTCGCAAAGTAGAATGGCGCAATATGAAGCCAAACTTTTACTTTATATTCAGCCCTGATGTGATGGCCGATTTGCCTACCACTTGGCTAGTTAGTTTTCGTATTGATGACCAACAAACTGGCCTACTGAATCAGTTAGCGCGTGATTACGCTACCGTGAGCTTGTTAGATTTACGCAGCATGGCCACAAGGATCCAATCCTTGCTCCAGCAAGTCGCTTGGTCACTCACCGTATTAGCGGCATTAGCGGTGTTAAGTGGTTTGTTGTTAGTGCTTACTTTACTGCGCTTAAGTGTGTCGCAGCGCCAGCAAGAGATAAAACTTTATCGCACCCTCGGCGCCAGCAAAAAACGCATTAGCGCCACCTTGTGGGCCGAGTACGGTTTAATGGCATTAATAGCAGGCTTTACCGCCGCCCTTGGCGCCCAAGGCATTATTGCCGCCGTGGTAAAATGGGGCTTTGAATTGCCGGTGCAATCACACTTTTACCTGTTTATTACCCTGCCGCTGTTGGCGCTTGCCTTGATCTACGTGATCACCTTAAGCATGTTTAAACAACTGCTGGCGCCGTTGCGGGCGTAATAAACTTAATGAAACGCTGGTGGATGACTACCCCACCAGCGCTTATATCCAAACTACTTGGAGTTGCAGATAGGCGGCAAGTGGTGCCCCCATGAGCATAGATAAACATTGTACACCCTCTTTAATAATTGGATCCCTCTGCAAGCTTCAAATTTAAGAGGGTGTCCTGCCTTTTTTACTGCCTTTTTTAGCACTTTTCACAGTATGGCCTCATTGAACTTTAAGGCCAGCCCTTTTAACTTTACGAACACCTCAACTATCTCAGCCAATGAGTGAGCTTGGGGCCTTGGGTAAGGAGGCTTAGGCTTTTCTTTGGCGGCGGCCTCTTTTGCAGCAAAAGAAAATGTAGCAAAACTATGTAAATACTCTTTTTCAAACGCGCTGAATTTTATATGTGCTTCCACTCCGGTACGGCTTTGAATCACAAAACTTAAAGATATGCTATCAGGAAGACCTGTGACTTC
This sequence comes from Motilimonas sp. 1_MG-2023, assembly GCF_030547455.1. Taxonomy (NCBI): domain Bacteria; kingdom Pseudomonadati; phylum Pseudomonadota; class Gammaproteobacteria; order Alteromonadales; genus Motilimonas; species Motilimonas sp. 1_MG-2023. The sequence goes on from NZ_JAUOPX010000064.1 coordinate 14,911, forward strand.
TAAGCATGTACCTGGGCCCTTGAGCTTCTTCAACTCAATTTTCCCTTCACTCGCCTTCAGTATTTCCTTATAGGGCATTTTCTCTATCGGCTCACCAATTCTCATTGGATGCTGCTCGCATACTTCATAGTATTCGTCAGGCAAGCCAAGTGATTCGAATTTTTGTAATTGTTCCATAACTACTCTTGAGTGCTAACGAGACTGAGGACGAACTGGACAACGACGAACTGAACACCCTCTTAAATGCAGAGCAACTTCTCCACGGCCAGCTTCAAGTTTAGGAGGGTGTCCTGCCTTTGCCGCCGCTTCTTTCTAATCATAAGCGATGCGAGCAAGCACCTAAGCGTTCAACATAACCGAACAAATGTATATTATCTGAAATATCGGCGTACCAAAACTTACTCATTCAAAGCATTTGATATCAAACGATAAATTAATGAATATGGCTTAGCCGTAACCACTCAGTTGGTGGCAAGCAACCTGACCGCGAGACCAACAATGGCCCGCTAACTCACTGTGATGAGTCAATGCTTCCCAGCTACCTGCTGCGCTGCCAAAGCTGCGACTAAAATCTTTTACCAAATGTAACCAAGTTTCTTGCTCAATGCCCAAGCTTTGCAACAGCTTAGGTTGGTTGGCGGGGATAAAACCGCGCTTATCATCGCGAATGGCGCGACCCGTCCAGTCAACAAGGTGTAAATATTCTTCGAAATAGTAAGGGATTTCGATGGGTTGCTGAGTGTCGAATTGCTTTTCAAAGGGGAGTAACTGGGTTTTGTTTGGGCTGGTTTCCGCGTTGTGATGATTGGCATGCCATTGCTGTAAACGCGCTTGCATTGAAGTGAACTCTTGCTCTTCAACACTTTGACACATACCTGCTCGAATAGGGTTCAGGTCGACATAGGCCATGCAAGTCAGCAGCGCTTTTTCATCCAGTAATGCTTGGCTTTTAAAGCGGCTTTCCCAGAAGTAGCCCTTACAGCCGTCTTCTTTATTGGCTTTGCGTGCGATATCTTCATTAAGGCAGCGCATAAACCAGCTGATGTCCATCAGTCTGCCACGCCATTTGGCAATACACTCACTAACCACCACCTTTTCAGCACTGTTTTGTGGTTTCTCGGCTAACCAATCACCCACCAATAATGGCAAAGCGAATAATTGCTGCCAGCGATAGGCCACCTCAGCATCAGTTAAGTC
>NZ_JAUOPX010000065.1:0-15353 GCF_030547455.1 Motilimonas sp. 1_MG-2023
CAGGCTCATATCATTTCCTTAATCTATTGACGTTATTGTCTCAAAATTAAGTGTCCGATGGGATTAGACCAGAACAAGGTTGTATTTAGACTACTTGGGTGAACTTCTTAGAATTCAAAAGTAACTGCTTTACACTGGATATTAAAAATTCATCTTGATAGAAACCTGCTGCCACTGACAGCCCAACAGGTGCGTTATCTATATTTGCTATTGGTATCGATATTTCAGGCAGACGACCAACACCAGAAAACGAAGTGATCGACATAGTTCGGTCATAAAAATCTAGCGCTGTTTCCATATCCTCAAGCGAATGTTTTAATGGTGCAATCGTGGGTACAGTGGGAAATACAATCAAATCTCCCTTCTTAATAAACGAGAACATCTGACGAAAATATCGCTCACAAAGCCAAAGAGAATCGCTAACCGACTTGCGATCAAACTTTCGCACAGTTTCATATTTCATCGCAAAAAATGGGCTAAGTTCAGGCGATTCATGTTCAATCCAGTTACCTACAGTGTTCAAGAACTCAAAAGTTTGTAATGGTCTTAATGCATTAACATTAAGCATATCAAGTGTTACTTCCTCGCCAAGAATATCGCTCAGTGTAATAGAAACCACATTGGCATCAATATTAACCAATAAATTGTTGATACTCTCTTTTATAAGAGCTGATACCTCTGGATCAGAGATATTAAAGGCATCTTCAAGCAGGTAAATTGTCTCTATTTTTGGGGATGTGACGCTGTCAGTTTTTAAGAGCGTTTGCATAACATCGCCCAATACATTTATATCATTGGCAAAAGCCCCAACCGTACTTGTGCTAGGGACAAATGGTAAGACACCTGCCTCTGAAATTCGATGCATCGTTGGTCGCATGGCGTAAACGCCACATAAACTTGCAGGCACTCTGATTGAGCCAGCTGAATCGGTTCCAATGGCAAAATCCAGTAAACCACACGCAACAGCCGAAGCCGACCCACTCGATGAGCCTCCCGGTATTCTATCTGGCACTTTGGGGTTGATAGGTGTTCCAAAAAAGAAACTTTCGCCATCTAAACTATATGTGAATTCATCTGATACCGTCTTCCCTAAACAGGTTGCCCCTGAGCCTAATAGCTGATCAACACACAAGGCGTTATAAATGGCCGCTTTATGTTTATTTTGCCAAGATGGGCTCCCATAGGAGGTTTTATACTGAGCGATATCAATATTATCTTTAACGGCAAACGTAAGCCCATTAAGTGACCCGTTGCTATATGGCTCTATCGTGAAGGTTTCAACAAATGCGCCAGAGGATAAAAAGTTATACATGGTAGCTCCTATGTCTATGTTTGTAAGGTTGAGAATATTATGAGCTTTATAAATTTGAGCGTTTAAAATCGCACATCAAAGCAGTTTGTCAGGAATAACAACCACCCCCAGTTGCTCCAAAAGCTGCTCTTGTTGCCATGCACAAATTTTCACGCCAGTTAAATCCACTTTACGAGGATCCAATCCATTTAACTCTGAATGAGTGAGATCACACCCCTGAATTTGGCATTGTTCCCAGAAGTCCTCTGAAAATGATCCTCTGCTTAAATCTGACTCTTTAAAAGAGGCCCATTGCAGGCTCGCTCCTATCCATTTATTTTCAAATAAATCGCACTTTTCTAGGCATTGCTTATCAAAATTAGCATAAGACAAATTACAACCCGTAATATAAGCAGAACAAAAATACATTTTGTTAGAAACATGATTGACAAAGTTTGCCTGTGAGAAATTAGCACCTTTTAGATCACAGTCTCTCAATTCAAGACCAAAACAGTTTGCCCCTTGGAAATTCGCCATTGAAAGCATGCTATTCATAAATGAAGCATCTCGTAGGTCTGCATAGATAAAGTTACATCCTTCAAAATCATTCGGCTCAATAAATGTACAACTAATGAATTTAGCATCACGTAAATTCGCTCGATTAAAATTACAACCAAAAAATTTACAGTGAGAAAAATGATGAGAGCTCAAGTCTTGGCCTGAAAAATCAATTTGATCATACGTTTTATGAGAATAATTCAATGTTGTAACCTCTTGATTAAGTAAGATTAAGACTAACATATGCAGCCATATTGGCAATAAAGTAAACCCACATAATAACAAGTAGTTACATACCACTAAAATAGCCAAAATAAGGCATCAAACAGGCCCTATAAGGCAAGGGAAATGAAATTAGCCTACGCGGCAGACTAGAGGGAAATTACACGCCGGATATGGCCGCGTAGAGCCGGAAAATCAAAGGGGTTATATAATTTATGGAATATAAAATTTACTGGACGGTTTACGTTCACATTTGTAAATGTAAGTTGTTATGGGGCAGAAGCGAGTTAGTCGTCCCCTCGGATAAACTTCCTCACAGAGGGAAAGTGACAGACTTTTTTTGCAACCAACCAAACCCTGCTGTCTTCCTGTTGTAGTAAATTGTCACAAAAATTTTACCCTTGTGACTTATTAATGAAAACAAATGGTTGCGAGGGTTTTGCGGAGGCGTCTAGCCGCTGATTAATTCCGAGCATTGCAGCTTGCTTAAGCTGGTCTATTTTGAATGTTACGGCTTATTTCTGCCGAGGTGACAAGTGGCTTGTTTTAGTAAATGGCCGACTTGTTTAGGATCACTCTTTAGGAGCAGTAACATGCGAACAACACATAAGCTTTCCGATGCCTTAATTATGCTACACACACAAAAACAAACGAAGCGAGGGTGGCTGCAAACCTATGTCATCCCACATTCGTCAGTGAAGGTGCTGCAAATATGCACCTCTACACCGCAACAAGACCAAACGATGTGTTGTTTAAGCTGTTACTTTAATCGAAAAACTTTTCGTAACGGGCAATGTTACGGAGAGATAGACCAAGAACATTTTGTTATTCATTAATGGCTGGATCAAAAAACGCTCCAAACCGTGCATTGCACCATTTGGAGCGTGGTTTTATTTAAGTAAAGAGTAAAACTATTAGCTACGGCTAGTTACTTCAAGTAGATGATAACCAAAATCGGTACGAACAGGGCCTTGTACCGTATTTACTGGCGCACTAAACACCACTTTATCAAACTCTGGAACCATCATACCTGGGCCAAACTCACCTAATTCACCACCTTGCGCGCCAGAAGGGCAAGATGAAAATTGCTTGGCCAAATCAGCAAAATCTGCGCCATTTTCAATTTGAGCTTTAAGCTCGTTACATTGTTGCTCTGTTTCTACTAGGATGTGTCTTGCTGATGCGAGTGCCATATATAATTCTCTTATGTTTGATTAATAACAATAAAAGTTTACCTGATGCTCGGTGAATTACCACCCCAGCAAGACGAGTTTCTGCCTTAAGCTTAACTCGGTTCAAATAAACATATTCAACCGTAGCGCATAAATAAGGCGCGGATTAACGCGCCCTGCAAGTAGTTAAACTGAGATGCGCTACCTAGCTGTTAGTTAGACTTTTTACAAAAACAGGTTAGGATTACAATGCGAGTGCCATTTACTCGGCCTTCAATATGCTCAGGATTATCTGTTAAAGAGATGCCGCGTACCGCGGTGCCACGTTTAGCCGTAAAGTTTGCACCTTTTACTTCTAAGTCTTTGATTAAGGTGACCGTATCACCAGCTTGTAGCACCGCACCATTACTGTCGAGAGTCGGCTTTAGATTCTCATCTGGCATGCCTGACTTAGCCCACTCAAGTACGTCATCTTCTAGGTACAGCATGTCTAGCATGTCACGGGCCCAATCTGTTTCGCTGCTTAAGCGCTTAAGTTGACGCCATGCCATAACTTGCACTGCTGGTACTTGACTCCACATACTGTCATTTAGGCAGCGCCAATGGTTGGCATCAGTAATTTCACCTTGGTCTACTTGGCTTAAACAGTGGCTACATAATGTAATGTTGCGCTCACCTAAGTTGCTGGCCGGTGTTACTTCATAAACGGCTAAATCAGTTTCAGAGGCACATAAATCACATTGAGTATTCATAAATATTGATCCTTACTGGTCATAAAAGTCAGCATTACTGACTGAGTAAATATTATTTTATTTTTGGTATTGCTGTTGGTTGTAATGTTTGCGGCACACCGAAATGTACTTATCATTACCGCCTATTTGAATTTGTTCGCCTTGGGTAAGCACTTCACCTTCATCATTCACCCGTATCACCATATTTGCTTTACGGCCACAATGGCAAATCGTTTTTAGCTCTATCAGTTTATCTGCCCATGCCAATAGATAGTGACTACCTGCAAATAATTCACCGACAAAATCGGTACGCAAGCCATAACACAAGGTTGGAATTTTTAATTCATCAACCACTTGCGTTAATTGTTTTACCTGCGCTTTTGACAAGAATTGGCTTTCATCAACCAATAAACAGTCAATTTTTCTAGTCTGATGCAGAGCGCTCACTTGTTGAAAAATATCAGTTGTATTATCAAAAATATGCGCGGTTTGACTCAAACCAATACGCGAACTTACTTTACCCACTTGGTCTCTGTCATCAATGGCGGCGGTAAAAATCTGACTGTTTAAACCCCGTTCATAATAGTTGTATGCCGACTGTAATAAAGAAGTCGATTTACCCGCGTTCATGGTGGAATAATAAAAATACAACTGCGCCATAATGCTACCGTCAGTTTAAAAAGCGCGTATTCTACCGTGAATACGCTGTTGGAAAAACTGATTCAGGGCAGGGAATAGGGATAAACTTTACCGTCGTGCTCAATTTGGTTAATCAAATTTGATTCCGCTGCTGATTTTTTCTGGCCAAAGCGATCAAAAGAGACTAATTCTTCGAGAGGCAATCGATTCGCCCAGCCTTTGCTTTGTAGCTCGGGTTGTTCGAAAAACTCACTCACATAGCCAACACATAAATAAGCGATTGGCACCACGTGCTCAGGAAGCCCAAGAATATCTTTCATTGCTTGTTCATCAATTATACTTACCCAACCAACACCTAAACCTTCTGCTCGCGCCGCTAACCAAAAATTTTGTACCGCGCATACCGTACTATATAAGTCCATGGTGGGAATGGCTGTTTTGCCTAATACCACTGGGCCGCCGCGCTCGCGATCACACGTAATGCACAAATTAATCGGTGCTTCTAAAATGCCTTGAAGCTTTAATGCGGGATAAAGTTCGCGTTTCTTTCCTTCAAATAATGACTCAGCATGTTGATTTGCTTTTACAAACTCAGCATGGATTTGTTGTTTCACGGTTTGAGATTGAATGACTAAAAAATCCCATGGCTGCATAAAGCCAACCGATGGCGCGTGATGAGCGGCGTACAACACTCGACTGAATATTTCATCGGGAATGGCAGTAGGTAAAAATTGTCCCCGTACATCGCGGCGGTTGAAGATGGCTTTGTAAACGCCTGATTTATGCTCAGCTGCAAAGGGGCCGTTGTCATTTTTCAAAAGTGAAGTCCTTATTTCTTACCAATGATTATTAGGTTCATTGTGCAGTTACCATTGAATGAGCAATTTTACCCTACAAAAGTGCGCATTTTTAAATGGATAACGATATAATGCGTCGATTATTGCAAACGAGTACAGAGCATGGCACAGACAGGTATTTTCAATTCATTACAGATAGTAAAAATGGTTCCATTTGGGATTTATTTAGACGCAGGTGATCTGGGTGAAGTGCTTTTGCCAAGTAAATTTGCCCCCGCTGATGTCAGTGTTGGCGATGTCATTGACGTGTTTCTTTATACTGATTCTGAAGACATGGTGATTGCCACAACACAAAAGCCTTTCGCTTGTGCTGGTGAGTTTGCTTATCTAAAAGTGGTTGCCAATACTCAGCCCGGAGCCTTTTTAGATTGGGGTTTAGAGAAAGATTTATTAGTGCCGTTTAATCAGCAACGTGTGCCGATGGAAGTAAATCGCAACTATGTGGTGTATGTTTATCGTGATGAGAAAACGCAACGTCTTGCCGCATCGACAAAACTGGATCGCTTTTTAGATAAAAAAGTACCGAAATTTAAGAAAAATGAAGCGGTTTCAGTGTTGATCGCGCAGCGTACAGATCTGGGTTACAAGGCCATCATCAACAGTACTTTTTGGGGCGTTATCTACACTAACGAAATTTTTAAACCTATCCGCGTTGGTCAAACCCACACCGCTTACATCAAGCAAGTGCGCAGCGACGGCCGAATCGATTTAAGTTTACAGCCGCCAACACATGAAATTGTTGATGAATTAAGTCAAGCAATACTCGAGCACCTAAAACGCAACGGCGGTAATAGCCCCCTGAGTGATAAAAGTGATCCTGCAGTAATTTCTCAGCATTTTGGTGTCAGCAAAAATGCATTTAAGCGCGCCATTGGTGGGCTTTTTAAAGCAGGGCGAATTGCGCTAAGCAAAGAAGGCATGAAGTTACTCGATTAAGTATAATTAAATAAAAACAAAGAGTTAAACAGTTAAAAGGAGCCGAATGGCTCCTTTTTTTATGCTTACACTTTTTTCAAATTGCCTGAGCTCGATTTAATGGGAGCATAGCCGCGCCAAACGTTACGGCATCTTTGTTGGTAACCTTCCGGAATATTTTTTGAGAAGGTTAGCTTATAATGACGGCCTGATTTAACGGCGAATATGTCACCTGAAATCTGAGTTTGTCCGCTAAAAATACGCTCAATTTCTGTTTGAAAGTAAGCGGGAAACATACCGCGTTTAATTATTATTTGGCCATTTTTTACGTTAACCCAAATAGGGGCTGTGATCCTAAGTAGCATGGTTTATCCCTTTACTTCAGTAAACTTAGGATAAGAAAACTCGTAACCAGAAACAAGCAGCATTTACCGAAGATCCACTGATGTATAAATAGAAAGGGTCGCTAAATTACTATGACCAGCATTTTTCATTACTGTTTGCAGCGGCTGGTTTTGTGCAATGGCATGGGAAATACCAGTATGACGCAAAGAATGGATACTGAATCCCCGCAACTCTTGCGCTTCATATGGCCATTCTTCTTCCATTGCATTGGCTGTTTTATCAAACACATCATTAACAATGCCGCGAATTGCTTCAATTCCTAATTGTGAATCTAGCACGCCGGCGTCTCGGCCATGAGTGCCAGCTTGATGACGCGTAAATAACGGAATTTTTTCATCAGGTAAAGGCAACGGGCTCAAACCAAGAAATTCACGATATGCTTTTAAAGCAATCATCACAGGCTCAGGGCAGGGAATAATACGACTTCTCCCTCCTTTACTTTGTGGAATACTAAATATCCAAACGCCACTTCGGTGTTTTTTAAAATTGCTCATTAATGGTGTAAAGCCGGGACGGGCAGCAATTTCGGATACCCGAGGATAAAGATAGTAGAGCAGGGTAAACAACAACTTCGTTCGCTGATGTTTGTTCGGCTCTTCCTCTACTAAATCATCTACTTGCGCCGTGACATATTGCCATTGCACTTCACTTAATGCTTTGTCGCCATCTTCAGACTCGGTAACGCGGGTATTATTTACATTAAGGCGGCGAAGTAAAACCGCCGCAGGATTTTTTTCTGCGTATTCAACATCTGCTAAAAATAGAAAAAAACCACTTAGTAATGAAAGTTGTGCTTTAAGGGTGGCAGTTTTACGAATATAGCCGCCAGCACCGCGCAGAACAAAAGGGCGCCACTTAGGGTTAACCTGCACGAGATCTGTGTTTTTATCGGTAATAAAATAAGGGTAAGAAGTTGGAGCCACTAACTCTTCTGGGGGATCATTACAAAAGTCGATGAATTTTCGCATCATGATTCGGTCAACTTGTTTCAAACTGATTTTCTGAACGAACCAGATCCAATTAAACAGCAGGTTGAGCTCACTGCGAATTGATTTGAAGTTGTTTGGGCTGTAGCGATTCTCGGCTAAATATTCAAAAGCTAAGTGATATGAATAACTGGCGTCCTCAATCTGTCTATCTAACTGAGTCACTAATGTGTTGACATCCGCAAGGCCGCTATCAAGATCTTCGGCGTGGGGGAACAAAGGTATAAATTGGTGCTGTATTTCCATCAAATAAATGATCCGTATAATTAGCGTTATACGGATCATTTTAACTGTATATAAATACAGTTAAAAGTACATTCACGTAAAATAATGACTTTATACGATTTCTACGTCTAATCTCGGCTTATATCCACAAGGTTGGCAGTAGATTATTATGTTAATAGACAGTATTACTGCTCTTTGTCGTCATTAAGCGATACCACAGGCAATGGAAATCACATTAAACTAACGAGCTCCCAACAAAATCGATGCAATCGCTTTGTTTGTGGGTGTTATTTGCTCCATATGATTATTATTAAGCCAATTCATAGGAGTTAATGTGATCTGTATTTTTTCGCGTTTCTATGTGAAATTTAATGAAGATTTAAGGTGAATACTCACATCTAGAAAAGACAATCGCGATAACTAAATGCAATGTTTACTTGCTAGATACCTAATCTCACGAACTTTAACCATAACTGCACGTTAGCTTGTGATTGAGAGTTGCTATTGAGAATTAAACAGATGATGTTCTGACATCAGCTAGATGCATGTTGCCGCAGTTAAATACAGATTGGAAAGTTCAACGCGTCATCCACAAAGCACGTCAGCTAACAAAAATATTAAGGCACACCTAACATTTTTGACGGCGTGCATTTCATTATTAAAATTATTGTCACGAATGTTAATGTTCTTGGCGATGTATTTGAGCATTAAGTATTTAAGCCTTAAGTTTCACACGAATTCATCTTGTTGTGGAGCATTGTCACAGCAATGACAAGAGTGTTGAAATAAATGAGCAAGACATTTACAACTCAAACCACGACGATAACACCAATGCGATCGGTTAAACGCTAGTTAGAGATTTAACACTGGTAGAGCACTCATGGCATAAACTGTCTGAGCTACTGTGATTATCGACCCAAAACCCCGCATATACCTAACTGCGCATTATGTATATTATGTTAAATATCATGTTTTAGTTCCTAGGTTCATCAACTACCTATAATCAATAACTTAACTAGTATCATCAATGCCTTACAATAAAATATTCTGCGTTTACTGTAAGTTCATAAGTTAGTATTCTTGCTTCACTGACAGGTTCATTAGTTGTGTTGTTACTTAACCTGTTTACTGAAACCAACAAGCAGGACTTATGAACGGATATGAGTTACAGCATTGCCCATACACAACGCAATGGCCAGCACCTAAAACTGGTTAAGGTAAGATTTCATCACTCAAAGTCAGAAAGCTGATTTATTCGCTGTAACTATTAAATTCTACAATTTGATTGCTATTTATCTTTGGCCTCAATATGTGGGAACTCCTTAAGAGAGTTAGACTCGGGGACTGCTTTAGTCCACGCATGATGGGCTTCTGAAGCAAAGCTGGTCACATTTAATATAAGTAACTTATCAGCATCTAAATCACTGGTTCCCTCATAATCGCCTGTTTTGTATTTGAAGTGAATTAGGGCTGTTTCAATTTTTCTCTGTGTTGTTCTGTAAACTGACCAAAGAGTTTGAGGTTTTCTTAGTTGAAGCCATGCGGTCGAAAATGCGGCTATCGCCGAGAGCCCTGATGGAATGACTTTTGACAACAACACACCTTCACCGAGACTGACAAATAAAGGTGCAAGTAACGAACAAATCATTACTCCACGAAAGCTCCAAATACTTTCAGCCTTGTTGTGATCTGCTTTCGATTGAAAATGCTTTGCTTGTGTTACGGCATAGCTCGCCGCTGATTCTGTGCTTAAATCGTTTGAATTAGACATCAACTTCCTCAATTTTTAGTAGTTACTTGTTACTCACTGTTAGGTCTTTCTGAACGATAGAAATATAATAAGTTGAAGATCTTAATATATTCTTTTATCAACCAATAATTTGTACACACTAATAAAGTGACTCTATGTGCGTGGTTTCTAAGTTATCCCGCGAAAGATTTTTAGAATTTACGTAGCGCACTATCTCGAAAAGTTATCTCAAAAAATAGTATGACCAAAGTCTTCTAAAAAGCGCCTCATAACGTTTGCACTCATATATGAGCAGTATTTTTGATAGTCATCATCTTTGTTTAAATCAGCAAAGTCACATACTGATTTGAGAGCAAATACTTTGGGTTTGTTACCTGAGGTGTTTTCAACTGAAGAATAAAGTCCATATATCTCCATTTCTATACCAAGAACTTTTCGATTTTGAGATATGATAGTGTTTACATAATCAGCGTCTGCAACAACAGCTGCACCTGTAGCGATAGGCCCTATCAACAGTTTAGGAGTCACATTTATATCATATTCAAATTCAGAGCTAATCTGCGACATCACACCTTTATCAGCTTTGAAAAGCTCCATTTTTGATCTTATTTCAGTTGATGCCATTATTTGGTGAGGAGCAATTTCAAAAACAGATGATTCACCTTCTTTTTTCAATTTTCCAGATTGGTAGTCCCATACGCATTCGGCAAAAATTACATCACCAAAGTCAGTATTCTTCTTAATTCCACCACATATACCAGTCATAACAATTACTTTGGGTCTTAATAAATTAATTATGCTTGCTGATTTATTTGCTGTTGCAACCATTCCCATTCTGCTGCAATGCGTAGCACATACGGAATATTCATTTCCTCCCGATTTGAATTTTCCTTCATAAATAAAAGTATGATCATCAATGGGTTTTGGCTGCTCCCAATCCCAATCTAACGCTAAAACTTCCGTTAATTCTGGATCGTCTAGTGCACAAATAATTGCTAAGTCAAATTTGTGTTCTTTTACATAATCTTCTACCGGGTTGTCATTCAGGTATTGAACACAATTTTGAATTTTCTTAACCCAATCAGAGCAAGATGCTTCATATTGCACTACATGCCAAGTTTCATGCTCAAACTTTTCAACAGTGCCAGTTAATCCTGATTTATCCGCTGTAATACCGATTATTTTTGAAGGTTTGTTGAGTTCATCAGATACATTTAGCTCGGTTAATAAATCTTCTGAGTTTTGTTCATGAGGCTCATCTTCGGGCCACAATGGAATTAATAAATCAAGAATTAACAAATCAAACTTAGTCTGTTCCAACTTATCTCTAGCATCTGAGCTAGAAACACTAATACATATATTTGACCGTTCTATGCCCATATCTACAAGGCTCTTTATAAGAACCGAGTATCTAGGAGCTTCATCGTCTACAATTAGGATTTTCATACTTAATCAAGCTCCTGTGCTAGTTATTATTTTTTCAAGTTCTACCTGCCACTCACTAAAAGAAGAATTAAAATGCAAAACGCCTTTTAAAAAATCTGGGAATTCTTTCATTAGTTCAGTTGACAGTTCGTCTAAACTCACTCTCTGGACTCCATCACGTTGAAACGCAGAGTAGCCGGTAATAACGATTGTTGGGCATCGCCAATTTTCTATTTGCATCTCTCTTAATACCTCAATGCCTCCGAAGCCTTGTGGCCTGCCACCACTTTCCTCCTCAGAAATATCAAATGTTGGTAAAGACATATCCAATACTAACAAATCAGGAATATTGTCTTCTAATCTGTCAACTGCACTAGTTACCGATTTAGCGTGACTCACTACAACAATTGGGAGTATTTGTTGAATATGATTTTTGATATGAACATATTTAGGTTCTTCATCTTCGACAATTAAAACTTTATACATTTACAATCCTCACTTGCTCCATCGGCAAGGCTTTAATAGCCAAGTCATTTGTAATAGTGAGACTGAACTGTCCAGAACGAAGCAAATCAAAGTCTAAATGTCCTTTAGTTGCCTTATCTATACTGGCTGCTAACTTTATAAATCCACTTCGCCCTTCAAGCTTTGCTCGGTCGCCAATCTTGCCGTTCTCTATCAAAACTTTTATTTTATCAATTTCTTGCTTAAGCCTAACCCTATCCGACTGTCTTGTGTTGTTAACACAATGAACAGTTATCACTTCCTCGTCTTTGTTTACTTCAATGCGAAGCTCAATCTCTGGATTTTTTAAGCCTGAATGAGCTTTAATATTGTCAAAGAGAATAAATATGGTGTCGTTTAAGAAAGTAAGCCCCAGTTGTTGCAACTTTAAATCATCGGCATTTATTATTTTTGTGTTCAATTTAGGCTCGAACGGTCTCAACATATCTAATGCAGCTTTGATCGAGAGATTAAGAGCCTGCTCAACACTAATCACAACTCTTTCAGCTGATACACCTGTTAATGGAGTGAACCAAGACATAACGTCTTCTAACGATCTCTGTACCGCGGCCGTTTTGTCAGTTAATTGCAATTCAAAGTCTTCAAAAGCTGGATCTAAACCTGCTAGCTTTCTTGCATGCGCTTTTAATATGTCCGCACTGTGCATTATTGTTTGTTTAAGATTAGACTGAATGTATGCCTTTGTTTTCTCCAAAGAAGGCTGTAAAAATGCCCACATGAAAATATTTGAGTAATAAACAAACTCCTCAAAAGAGGCATTTGTCTCAATGATGAAGTGTTTTAACAATGACATTACGTGGATATTGAAATCAATTTTAATAAGACCAGTTGGGCAATCTTCAGTATTCAACTGAAATATGTTGTCTCTTACATGAATTAGTAAATCGTCAAATTCCTCAGCAAATTTTGATAACAAATTGTTTAACTGATCTTTTTCGTCTTGGCTTAGAGAATGAAATTTATTGACCCAAAAATGATTATATTCAAAGTCTTCACCTTCGGTTACCCTAGTAGTTATTAGATTAGAAAACTCCAAATGACTTCTGATAAGTCCGATAAAAGATTGATGTCTAATGCGCTTACTTAAATAATAATCTAAGCCATACTTTGGATTTGTAAGAAAGTCATTACTAGCTTTAACTATGAGACTAAGTAGTACCGCATCGGCTTCGTTATCAGGTTGAAAAGTAGTTTTAGTTGCTCCATCTGACTTTAAAAAGTCATCTACTATTTCACTGTAATTCTGTTCGCCAGTAATATTGATGTCTAGTAAATCTTTATATCGTTCATAGTCTTCTTTCAACTCTTTCAGCATCCAACGACTATGAGCGTCCATATCAACATAAATACGCGTTCGATCGACAACTCTTTTCCCTTCCTCCATCAATAAATCATCATCAATGCTAGCTATTTCTTGATGGTATTCATCTGCGTTTATTGGATCTAACGCTATTAGAAGGCGACAAATACATTGCCTCTCATTTAGTACAGCTTTTGTTCCATTAAGCGACCGAATATTATCAATAACTTGTGGTACGCAGATATAATTTAAAAAGAATACTAATTGTGAATTCGAGTATTTTTCTGGCCTCGCAACCATTGTTGAAGGCTTTTCAAGGTTAAGCTTTTTAATCGCTTGTTTAGTTGCAATTCTTAAATATGATAGGAGTTTACTGTCTTCTGTTTTAAGCCATGCAATGAAAAGAGCAATTGGCGCTGATAGCACGTTATTTTCGCATTCAAAGTCCTTATACTCATAATCAACTAGTTCACTCTCAAATGACACAATATCTATTATGTCTGCGCTCTCAGGCACTGTCTCATTTATCAAATGAATCACTTCACTCTTACGTCTTTCAAAAGACAAAGCTGATAGCTTCATTTGAGTAAAAATAAGTCTAAATGGAAATGGAATTTCCAAAGATATTTTCTGAGGTAAAACACTTAAACACATTTCGTACTCTTTGCATTCGATGTGTCTTAACCCACTCATCAGTGCAAACGTCAGTTCATCTATGCTTTTTGATGAATTTCTTCCCATCCAGAGATTTTTGGTTAATGAATTAGGGTATTTAGAACCCAACTCACAATTCACGCTCAATGGATAATCTTCAATACCTATTGATTCACTATGCAGCCCAATAGTGTGAGGACTCCACAATTCATCATAATTAGTCGATTGTTTCAGTAACAAAAGTAAGAACTCTTTTATTCCTTTAAATATAGATAAGCCATGATAGTTAACGGACAGTTTAATCAGGTATTTTACATCATTGAGAAGGTTCTGTTCAGATAATGCTTTACCAAGTAAGATTGGTAGTTTATGTGGTTCATAAGTTAATGAACCATTGTCTTTTCCTAATAACCCGAGCCAAATACCTATATAAATATGGTTCCACACGTCTAAAAATGAATCGCTACTAGACCTAAATGATTTATATATGCTCAGTTTTGAGGTGCAGTCTGAATCGAGTAAATAATCTGAAATTGAATAATCTCGTTGGCGCAATGTTGAATTGAATAGTTGAAAATTCTTTATCTCGGAAATTTTGTTTAATCTAAGGTCTTGAATATTTCCTAGCTTCTTTAATATCTCAATTAACGAGTTATCTTTAATAGCCCAACTTTTTGCATGAAGGTTGTCTAATAACATTGAAACTAGCAATTCGTATAGGTCATAAATCGACCCCATTTGTTCCATAAGTAACAAATCGATTGCGCTATCTTCATCTTTAGGTAGTTCTGTAAGTAAATGATACCTCAAGTGAGGTACAAGCTCTGGGTCTATATTCGGGTTTGAAAGTTTGGCTTCGATATCATCTATAAACTTGGCGATGGTTGTTCTTTCTTCATTCCTAACACTGACGAACAGTGTGATGTAGCTTAAAATTCCGCCAGTCCAAACATTCCTTACTTCATTGGTATACTGTTTCTGCGCTTCTAACCCTTTACTAGTCTGTAATAACGAAATTCTTAACTTGACAGACCAAAGTGACGCTCCAAGCTCTTTCTCCAATGTGTCTAATTGACTCAAAACATCAATATACTTACCTTTCAAAACTTCAGCTTCAATATTCTTTTTAAAAGATAAGAACTTATTTATATTTTGTGTTTCTGCTGATAATCGACTAGCAACCCAAAGTATTTCTGTTGAAATCGATGCTTTTTTTGTATCAGGTTTAACAAATCTAAGTTCTTCAAAACCTATTTTCTGATGAGATAATTCAGGAAGTTGGGACTGAATACTAGTGTTTACCCAAGAAATAACATCTTTAAACCTTCCTTCGGAAAACATTGTTCTACTTTCGACCAGTAAGGATTTAATACCCTGCCTGAATACAGCACTATCAGTTAATGCCTTGTCTTTAACGAATTTTTTGGATTTGTAGACAGAGACAACGCCCCTAAACTTGTTTTTTACAAAATTAAAACTTGGATCACTTTTCATCAATTCATATCCATCGAAAGACTAATTTTTTATCTATATTACAACATCTTAAACATTCATTATGTTAATTGAGGCTTTATATTCTCAAACAAGTTCTTTATATCGCAATCGAATAGTTTGCATAGTTTGATCCCTAGCACTAAAACTGGACACGTCACTAAGCAATGTTCTTTAGTTCAAATGCTTCTGGACTGACATAGCCAT
>NZ_JAUOPX010000066.1:0-14482 GCF_030547455.1 Motilimonas sp. 1_MG-2023
GGAGCGGACGGGACTCGAACCCGCGACCCCCGGCGTGACAGGCCGGTATTCTAACCAACTGAACTACCGCTCCGCAATTCAACTTTGCGTTACCGCTTCGTTGTGTGCGGCGCAGATAATACGTACATGCCCCTATCGAGTCAACAAAGAATGTGTAAAAAAATTGGAAAAATGACTGTTTGATTTCATAACGAACAAAGTTTGTTGAAAATGCGTACAAGCTGTCGATTATTGCAGCAAAGGTATTGAAAGGAATGGTTTCCGAGCTTGTAAGCCTACTAACAAAAACACTAATGAAGCATGCAATCGTTAGTAAGCTGGTCAATAAAACTGTCTGACTTGGCTATTTCTTACTTTCTTCTTCAAGGTTTAGCTCTTCTACGCCATCTTTTATTTGAGTTGGAGCCGCTGTTACTGCACCTTCCTCTGCCAATTTTTGCGCAATTCGTTTAATGCTACGCCGCTTCCACCAAATAATAAATACAATCACCGCTGCCAGTAAAAGTAGAACACCACCCGCGATCATTAAGTAGAAAGGTAATGCGCTTTTTTCTGGCTCCGGCTCTACTTCAACAATCACGACCTCTGGAGTTGGCTCAGGTGTTACAGGCTCGGGGACGACTCTAAATATCCCATCATCAAGTACAAGTACTAACTCTCTACCGGTTCTAGTCGTTGCATAAGCAGTAGTTGAGACAGTGTACTTGCCTGGCTCCTCGGGACGCGGCAAGGTAATAGTGAGGACCTCTTCGCCAGCTTTCCCGTAGCCAATAAATTCCAATGGCTTATCTAGTACCCCTTCATAAAACCCCTTCACCACCACTGTTTCTGGCAAAATTTCGTCTAAATCAATTTTGTAATGGAGCATCGGCCCTGGTTGATCGAACGACTCTGTGGTGGTGAGCTCAATTGGCCTTGGATAAACCAAGAGATCTTGACGAAAAGCACGAGTAAACACTTCATTACGAGTCGATACCTCAACTCGATATTTTCCCGCAGGTGCATTAATACTCGGATGAGCTGTCAATACGCCATCGCGCGGGTATTCATCATAACCCTTACCATCATCTAAAAATTGGAAGCGAATTTTATGGCCATAAGCAAAATTGTCATCAGCTTCGTCATTCAAGCTGGTTAACGTCATGGTAATAATTAAGTCTTGGATATAGTCTTCGTTAACTGGCGCGCCACTATTATTAAGTAATGCGGTGGTTAGCTTAACCTGTTCATGGGAATATAGGGTACTTGGTAATTTATCCATGTGTAGCTGTAAATCACTAACGATTCGAATAGCATTATCAGGACTTAATTTGCCTATCGCTTGCCAAGGACCTGGCATCGGCTTAATAATAGTGATCATGTCAAACTCTATGCCTTCATGCCACTTAACATTGTCACCATGGCGACTAGAATAAAGTTTACTGCCATCAGGCTGCACTAAGATAGTTGCAGCAGCGCCCGGCATACGCTTAATCACAAAGGTGACCTTTTCAGCTTTAGGATCAATGCGAAAGCGATTATCAAGCAGGCTATTGTCATTCTTTTCG
The DNA here is from genome assembly GCF_030547455.1 of Motilimonas sp. 1_MG-2023. Lineage (NCBI taxonomy): Bacteria > Pseudomonadati > Pseudomonadota > Gammaproteobacteria > Alteromonadales > Motilimonas > Motilimonas sp. 1_MG-2023. The sequence continues at coordinate 1,548 of NZ_JAUOPX010000066.1, forward strand.
TAAAACTTGACCGCCCACGTCTGATTAGGCATGGCACTCATTAGCACCAGTAATAGGCAACCAAAGCCAATCAATCTAGCCATAAGCATGTCCCTTTTTTCGCTATCAACTGTAGCCGCTCTTGATGGGCAACTAATTCATCAGCATCCGCTGATAATACTTTCAGAGGCGCTCGATTCGCAGCCAGCCGTTTAATCCCCTGCTGATTGCTTTGTTGCTGGCTGTCTGACTCTTGTGACAAATTCAATGCGGTTTGCCCGCCCGTCATTAATAGATAAACATCAGCCAAAATCTCGGCATCAAGTAACGCACCATGTAAGGTTCGATGTGAGTTATCAATACCGTATCTATCACATAAAACATCAAGATTATTTCGTTTACCTGGAAAAATTTCTTTTGCCATTTGTAAGGTATCAGTCACCTTACAGAAATCCTCTGTCTTGCCTACGCCTGTTTTGAGTTTATCAAACTCATAGTTCATAAAGCCGACGTCAAACGGCGCATTGTGCGCGATAATTTCTGCGCCCTTAATAAATTCAATGAATTCTGGCGCTATTTGGCTAAAGCTGGGCTTATCACGTAAGAAAGCGTCAGTTATGCCGTGAACGCCGATCGCTTCAGCATCAATTTTACGATCAGGTTTAATATAAACATGATAATGGCGACCCGTTAAACGTCGATTAACAAGTTCAACACAACCTATCTCGATGATGCTGTGATTCAGGTAGTGTGGGCCCGCATCAAAGTTCATACCGGTTGTTTCGGTATCAAGAACCACTTGTCTCAGAGTCTGCTCTGTGTTCATATTTGTCTCATCTTGTATTTTAATAGTCTTAGTCTAACAAAAATGAATAAACAGGTTGAACTTTATACTGATGGATCTTGCCTTGGTAATCCAGGTCCAGGGGGCTACGGTGTAGTACTTAAATATCAAGGGCATGAAAAAGAGCTAGCGCAAGGATTTGAATTAACAACCAACAACAGAATGGAGCTATTGGCGTGTATCGAAGGACTTAACGTACTAACCCGTCCTTGCCAAGTAGTACTAACCACCGATAGTCAATATGTTAGACAAGGGATCACAACTTGGATCCACGGTTGGAAAAAACGTAACTGGAAAACAGCCAGTAAAACGCCAGTCAAAAATGTCGATCTTTGGCAAAAGCTAGACTTAGCAAGCCAAAAACACCAAATTGATTGGCGTTGGGTTAAAGGCCATTCTGGTCACCCAGAAAATGAACGTTGCGATGATTTAGCGAGACAAGCGGCTGAATCTAGTGATCTGCTGCCAGATACAGGCTACCTAGATTCCCTTTAAATTATTTAAGTTTGCTGGAGCGGTGACTTGGACTTTTATAATTCGCAAATGGGCTAGCGGATAATATCGGCCGTTTAAGCCGCCATTTTTCTTTCACCGGTGTGATTGGCCGAGTGCATTTTTTCGCGACTATAAAATAATTATCGCAAAGTAACGGGAAGCACTTTTGCCCCATCCTCTCGCACCAGTCCATGCTATGACCTCGAGTAAAAGAAAAACCAAAGCCAAACTTGTCATCAAGTAGTACTTCAAAACCCAGTAAGTTTAGCCAGTCTTTGATCCGCGCAGGTGTAAACATTTGGCTATTAACTGCTAAATTATTTCGGCTGATGGGCATATATTGACTAACGCCATGCCAACTAATGGGGTTAAAGCCACTCAGGATTAAAAATCCATCTGCTGTTAATACCCGCTCCACTTCTCGTAATAGCTGATGAGGATCACGAGAAAAGTTAATTCCATGAGCTAATAAACACACATCGATACAAGACTCTTGCAGCGGTAAGGCATGGTATTTCGCAACCAGCCCTACGACTCCTTCTCCAGCAGTGATGCTCACCTGATGTCTGATCGTGCAAGCACCCGTATTTAACTGGGCACTCAAAGGTCCTAACTTAATTAGATGATAGCCAAAAAGTTGCGGGCACCAAGTGTCTAGGCGATGCTGTAATTGCTGATACAACCAATCACCTGCTGGCAATTCAGACCAGTTTAGTGGGTGGTTTATCTTTCGACTTGTCTTCGCTGGGCGCATGAAATTCTCATATGATTAGAGTACGTTAAGATTAACACATCACTTATTAGCTGCAATCAACCAAAACAGATGAAATGGTGCTAGATGACTCGCATTAACACTCAGTTTCAGTATAAGCTTGGGCATATAGGTAAACATACGAGTAAGAAACCATGATCCAGATTATGCCCATTTCCGCCTTTAGCAATAACTATATCTGGCTAATAGCGAATCAAGACAATCATCATTGCGTATTGGTTGATCCTGGTGATGGTGAGGCAGCATGGCAACAAACACAAGCTCAAGGTCTGACTATCACAGCCATATTGCTGACACATTATCATCAAGACCATATGGGCGGCGTCGCTTTTTTGCGGCAACAACATGACAAGATAATTCCCGTGTATGGCCCCGAATGGCAAGACACACCATTAGGAAAAAAAGCCCCTACCAAACTCCCTATTATCGATAATTTTATCCAAGTTGAAGAGGGCTCTGTTATCAATATCCCCACTATTAACTTAGCATTCAGCATATATGACGTACCAGGACACACCTTAGAGCATATTAACTATCAGTGTGAGATTAATGGGCTGCAACACGTTTTTTGTGGTGATAGCTTATTTTCCGCTGGGTGCGGTCGTGTATTTGAAGGCTCCATGTTACAAATGCTAAATTCGATGAAACACTACCGCTCGCTTCCCAACGATACTTGGCTTTATCCTGCCCATGAATATACCCAAAATAACCTCGCTTTTGCTTATCAAGTCGAGCCTGATAATCAAAACATCCAACATGCCATCAAGCAGGTTGCCAAATTACGCCAACAAGGTATCCCTTCTCTTCCGGTGCAATTAGAAAGTGAAAAAAAAATAAATCCTTTCTTACGTTGGGATCAGCCCGAAGTGCAGCAAGCCGTTCAAATTCAACAAGCAACGCCAAATAACGATGCCCTAACCGTGTTTAGTGGGCTGCGAATATGGAAAGATGAGAGTTAGTTCCTTGATTAGCATGCGCCGCTTCACTAACATGTGACCAATTTTTTACGAAGCGGATTATTATGAAACTACCTCTGGCTCTTTCATTCACCTTATTACTCGTTGGTTGTCAAACAACTACGGAGCAACAGGATGCGCCAGAGCTGGCCGTCACTAAGCCGTCAGCAAAACAAGAAGACACCTACCAAGTCTTACCTAAGCCAGCAGCCAAGCCAAAGCGTGTTGTAAAATTAACCCCCCCGCCCGAATCAGACTTATGGCAAGTGATAGAACAAGGCTTTCAGTTTGAGAAGGTTGATAATGAACGGGTGCAACATTATCGCGATTGGTACCTGAAGCATCCTGATTATATGCGCCGTATTTCCAAACGTGCTGAACCTTTTCTGTATCTGATTGTTGATGAAATCAATAAACGTAATATGCCGCTAGAGCTGGCGTTATTACCTGTGGTAGAAAGCGCTTTTGACCCTTTTGCCTATTCTCATGGACACGCTTCTGGCATGTGGCAATTTTTGTCTGCAACCGGAAAACGATTTGGTTTACAGCAAGACTGGTGGTATGACGGACGCAGAGACGTCGTGGCCTCAACGAATGCAGCCCTTGACTATCTGACTTACTTGAATGAGATGATGGATGGAGATTGGTTACATGCCATCGCATCGTATAATGCTGGTGAAGGCAGGGTTTTACGAGCAATCAAGAAAAATCGAAAAGCAGGTAAGCCGACTGATTATTGGAACCTTGATTTACCCAAAGAAACCAGCGCTTATGTTCCCAAATTACTGGCGCTAGCTGAACTCATCCGTAATAACGAACAGTATCATATGCCGTTGCCGCCTTTAAAAAATGAACCAAGACTAAGAACGGTCAATACAGGTTCACAAATTGATTTAGCCTACGCTGCGCGCTTGGCGGGTATGAATGCCGAAGAGCTGGCCCAACTCAACCCAGGCTTTAATCGCTGGGCGACATCACCACTCGGACCTCATGAGCTGCTGCTTCCAATAGAAAATGCCGAGCAGTTTGAAATAGCCCTGTCTGGCGTCCCTAAATCAAGTCGAGTTCAGTGGCAACGCTATCAAATTAAAAAGGGCGACACCATTGGTGGTATCGCGCAAAAGTTCAATACAGAATCTTCTGTTATTCGCTCTGCCAATAATATTAAAAACAACAAAATTCGAGCTGGTAAGTTTTTACTGATCCCCGCTTCTGCTGAAATGGCAACCGCAAAAAACGCTGCTCCGGCTAAGGGCCAAGCTATTAAGCCCAACCAAGCAGCGACTATCCATATCGTGAAATCAGGCGATACCTTGTGGGACCTTGCAAAAAAATACAATGTAAAACAACAAGACTTAACTAAATGGAATGGCTTAGCGAAAAGCTCGACCTTAAAAATTGGCCAGAAACTAAAAATCTATTCAACCAACACCATAAGAATAAACTCTGTCGTTTCTCAGGTGGCTAAACCGATGCTTTACACAATAAAAAGCGGTGATTCGCTGGGAGAAATAGCGCAAGCACATAAGGTTAGTATTGAAGACTTACAACGCTGGAACAACATCGATAACCCTAGAGGGCTAAAGCCTGGCCAAACTTTGGAGATCCGTGTCGCTGATGCTCGCTAAATGGGCTAACTTCCTCTCACAATGGTGAAAACATCATTATTAATGGTTGGTGATCAGATCCTGGGTCGAGTGAGCTAAACGCGCGCTCGACTTTGAGCCCTCGAAAATAAACATGATCCAAAGGCATCCCCATGACTCGTAAACGATGATCGGGTTCAAGATTCACAGATCTAAGTCCAAGCGCTATAAATGAACGCTCTACAAGGTCGGTGCGATCTTGACTCCAGGTATTGAGATCGCCAGCAACAATCACGGGGCCTTTATGAGCATCAACAGCTCGTAATAGCGGTGATAATTGTGCTTTTAATGTCTCAGTGCCTAAGGTGAAGTTGATACCATGGATATTTATTACTAGCAAAGGCAAATCGGAGCCTTGCCAAGGGTATGTTACAGCGAGTGTCGATTTAGGGAGCCGAATATAAGGCTCAGCAGTTAAGTTTACACATACCTTCTGAGCCATCACTTTAGCAAGAGTTTGCACTCCAAATGTGCTATCCCCGATTTGGAACGCATTAGCCAGTTCGCCATACCACCCTCGGGTTAACCAGTATTGATTGATTTCTTTATCCCCTTTCGCCTCTTGCAACAATAATAAATCCGCATTCTTACTCAATTTATCAAGTGTTGCCTGCCATTGTGGCGCTTGGTATTTGTATATATTCCAAACAATCAATTTAAATCGGCTAGGAAGCGCCTCTCTAGCAAAGCTAATATTGCTTAATGGTAGCGTTTGCCACTGAGGACAGCTAACACTAGAGTAAAAGCGCGAATAAGTTAGTGAGTACACACCACCACTTGAGGCATTATAAAAATTAGTTAAGGCAAAAAAAGTGTAAGAAGTTAGCAGTATTATGATAAGGAGTATGATTTTTTTTAAATGTCCATCTATATTTTTTAACATTATTTTCACAAAACTTTCCTATACTGGAATACCACGCCTTGGGCATCGAGGAATATCTATGAGCAATAAACGCTATAAAGTAACTTATTTCGATCAAGATGGCTGTAAAGAACAAGTGACATTAGAAACCCCTTATTACATTTGTCGGGACTCAGCAACTGACTTATGTGTGTTTGATGAGCAAGTCTGCATTGGCAATGAGGCCTTATTGCAGAATATGTTAAACCAAAACTTACCCCAATCAAACGCGTCATGTGTGGTGAATGTCGAGCCCTTATTAATCTAAGGGCCCAATTTGATAAGGCAAACTTCCAGCTTCTCTATTTAGGTTCGTATCTGTTTAATCAAGATCTTAGAGTTACGCTGAAAATTGTACATAGATTTCTTTTTATTCGGTAAGTCGTTTACATCCGCAGGCATAAAGCCACGCTCTCGAAACCAGTGGATACTCTGTGTAGTGAGTACAAACAATTTTGTGAGCCCCAGCTTTATCGCTTGAGCTTCAATATGGCGAACTAAGCTATCACCACGGCTACTACGGCGATATTTAGGGTGACTGACGACACAAGCTAACTCTGCCATTGACTCTTCCACAAAGGGGTACAATGCAGCACAACCAATCACCATGCCATCTCGTTCAACAATTGTGAAACGCTCAATTTCTGATTCAAGCAGTTCGCGAGAACGCTTAACCAAAATACCGCGTTCTTCTAAAGGCTGGATCAATTCTAGAATGCCACCAATATCATCAATGTTAGCATTGCGTACTTTTTCATAACTCTCAGTGACTATTTGGGTTCCGACACCATCACGAGTGAATAACTCTTTTAATAGAGCACCACTTTCTTGATAACTGACAAGATGGCTACGCTTAACGCCTGCATAACAAGAAGCTACCGCAGCCCTTAAATAACGTACTGTTCCCGTGTCTGTTTCGTTGGCCTGTAATAATTGCAAACGTGCTTCTGCTTCAGAAGGCAACATTTCATTAATCACTCTGTCTTTATCATCCAATACGCCTTGATTGGAGCAGAAGCCGATGATTTTATCTGCCTGCAGGCCTATGGCTACTTGTGTTGCCACCTCTTCCGCTGACAAGTTAAATGCTTCACCAGTCACCGAATAACCTATCGGGGGGACTACCACTATGGCACCTTGCCCCAATTGCCAACGGATACTTTCAGTGTCAACACGGCGAATATTACCAGTGTGGCAAAAATCGATTCCTTCTTTCACTCCAATTGGCTGAGCGACAACAAAGTTACCAGACATCACGTTAATGCGCGCGCCCTGCATTGGTGAATTCACCACACCCATTGAAAAAGTGGCCTGAATATCAATAAGTAATTTACCAACAACCTGTTTCACGGCTGTTAATGCAACATCATCAGTGATGCGTAAGTTATCAACAAAACGACTCTGCACTTGCTGCGTTTCCAGTGCCGCATCAATTTGCGGACGAAAACCAAACACTAGCACTAGCTTCACACCTAAACTATTAAGCAAAGCTATATCGCTAACAATTTCAGGGAAATTCTCATGCTCAAGGGCCTCCCCTCCCACCATCAACACAAAGGTCTTATTCCGATGGGCATTTATATATGGGGCTGATTGACGAAAACTGCTAACGATTACATCCGTATCTTGTGCCAAAAATAATTACTCCAATGAATTGCGGCTAACTACATTGTAACCGAAGCTTAGCTAGAGTTCAGTTACAAAATGGAATTTTTATTCACTTTTTTAGAATTTATATTAAAGCTAAAAAGTTGCGATTAAGTAACTCTGTTGCTTCTAATGCGCTCACTGGTCGAGAAAAATAGTAACCTTGTAGTTGGTCACACTGATGCCCCTGTAAGAAACGCATTTGCTCTTTTGTTTCAACACCTTCAGCAACTACTTCCAAGCCTAGAGTATGAGCCATTGTAATAATTGTAGCGACAATTTTGGCATCATCGTTGTCAGAAGATAGCTGAGCAACAAAACTACGATCGATCTTTAAGGTGTGAATAGGGAATCGTTTCAAATAACTCAATGATGAGTACCCCGTACCAAAGTCATCTAATGAAATACTAATGCCTTGGCGACTAAATTGCTCCATCACCTGAATAGCTGATTCGACATTTTCCATTAGCATACTTTCTGTAATCTCCAGCTCTAAATTTGAAGGCTTGATCCCAGAGTTCTCAATACTTTCGGCTATCACTTGGGCTAAGCGAGCAGAAATAAACTGCTTTGACGATAAATTGACCGCTACTTTTAACTCGGTGTGTCCCAACTTAACCCACTCTCCCACTTGCCTCGCCGCCTCTAAAATAATCCACTCTCCAAGAGGCTCTATTAATCCAGTCTCTTCAGCTAAAGGGATAAATTCAGCGGGTGAAATAAAGCCTAACTCCTCATGTTGCCAACGAATCAAAGCTTCAAAACCTACAATGCTGCCTGTGCTAGGTAAAACTTTAGCTTGATAGAACAACTTAAGCTGGTTTTGCGCCACTGCTAGATTTAGCGCTTTAGTAAGCTGTTTTTTATGTTCAATAGCCAAGTTCATATCTTGATGAAAATAACTAACAGGCTCACCTAACATCTTGGCCTGCTGCAATGCAAAATGTGCTGCACTGTTAAGGCTCTCTAAAGAATCACCATCACGTGGGTAAACAGCTATTCCTAATGAAGCACTCAGATTGACTGCTTCTTCAGCCCACGTTAAGCGTTGCTTAAAAACATCTAAAATTTGGGCGACTTTGTCTTCAAGAGCATTCATTTGATCAATATTGGGGACAACTAAAGCAAACTCATCTCCACCCAGTCGAGCTAAAGTATCTTGCGGTGATAAAACCTGCCCAAGTGCCGCCGCAATGTCTTTTAATAAACTATCACCAGCAACCAGCCCATATTGATTGTTGATTTCTTTAAAGTTATTTAGATCTAGAACTATTAGAGCGACGTGCTGCTGGGACTTTTCAGCACTTAATATCCTATTTTTAAGTCGACTTTGAAACAGCGAACGATTTGGGATCCCAGTTAACAAATCTCTCATAGATAAGAACTTAACTTGTTTTTGAGCTTCTTTTTGTTCGGAAATGTCAAAGAAGGTGATCACATGATGGGTGATAGCAGCATTATGCTTAATCACGCTGATCTTTACCCAAGCAGGAAACATTTCACCATTTTCACGTTTCGACCAAATTTCTCCTTGCCACTCACCTTCCGCGTAAAGGTTATGCCATAAGGTTTTATAAAACAGGTGGGTATGATGATCTGTAAAAATAAAATTAGGCTCCTGTAGTATTACATCACCCTCTGTGAAACCAGTAATGATGGTAAAAGCAGGATTTACTTTGATACATCGATTTTTGCTATCAGTCACTATAATAGCTTCTGACAAAGTATCGAAAACTTGTGCGGTAAGACGAAGCTCTTGCTCATAATCAAATTTTAGGCTGTAATCACGTAAAACAACGACTACACCCGCCGAATGATTATCTTGTTGTAGTGCTGTAGCTTGATATTCAACATAAATAACGCGACCTGAGAGGGTATCAAGCTTGGCAATAGAGCGCTTAGATGATATAGACTTATTATACAAAACATCATCAATGAGACTATTAGCTTTGAGGTGAGATGCATGCCCGTCCATATCAATAAAAGATAAATGTTCATTGTAAGGGTTACCAAGCAATTGGTTTGATTTATCTTCCAGTAACAATTGAGCTGAAGGATTAATAAAGCGAACATACCCATCTGGCCCGATACCAAAAATACCATCTGCCACACTGTTTAACAGCGTTTGATTGAACTCGCATAAATGTCGAACATCTGCCTCCGATATTTTCCGCTGCTCAATTTCAGTAACCATTAAAGACTTTTGCTGCTTTACTTCATCAGCTAGCAATTCTAGGGTATGGCCTAATCGGCTAAATTCATCCTCACTGCTGAAATTGGGTCCCCTGCCAAAGTCGCTATTTGCTAGTTTTTCAGCATATTTGCTCACGCGTGATAGAGGATAAGTAATACTGCGGGTAACAAAATAGGCAACAGCCAATGAAACAACAAGAAAGCTACAAAGGACACCTAAATATATACCTTGTGCTTTATCAAGACTGGAGTAGAAATTATCTAAACTGGCATTCACCTTTTGCTCGGCAATTCCTTTTTTAGTGTCAAGGAGCTGCTGAAGGGTTTTAGATTGCTCTAACCAGCCCGCATAGACACCGTTAAATTCTTGAACAGCATCCATTTGATATGGGTCGGCACTTTCTAACAACGATAATAACGAAAAGGAATTATTAATGAATTGCCAAATAGGCTCACCTAATTGCACTAAAGTAGCCAACTTAGTAGACATTTCTTCATCAGTGACCCCACCTTCTATCATGCCTTGCTTTACATTTTGTAACCAAGCTTGATGAACAAAATGTAATTGTGACAAAGCATATCTCACTTCTCCTATTGCATACTTCTCAGCTTGAAGGTTATCTCGATTACGTTGGACTTGGGCTTCTCGAATATTAGATTTCGCTTTCTGTAACAAGAAACGGATCGAGTGAATATTTTCAATATCTACTAGCTCAATATTAAAAAGCGCTTGTGTGTTAATTTTAACTTGTAATAAATAAAAATAACTCACCACCCCTGTTGCACTTGCCAGTAATGCAACGAGCATGTAGGAATGAATCAAACGACTTTTCAACTTCATTCAAGTTTTCCCTCTTCAAATATGAAAGCGAATAAACTTATCAACAAACCTAACAAATCAAAATAACGACACTACGAGGTTGAGCGACATACTTGTTCTTTACAATCACTTTAGAGGAGTTAATAGTTAAAATGTCTTCAGGGTATGGTAGCGAAGTGTCGATAAACCGAGTCCAAAAACCACGCTTTGGAATAGGCAGTTCGAACTCTAACGGCTCCCAGAATGCATTAAAAATAGCATACATTCCGTAATCTTGGCCGTATGGTGTGGTTTCAATAGCTATGGTTCTTGAGCTTGAGCTCCAATCTGGCTTGCCAACGCGCACACCATGCCAGCGTATACCCGATTTTTGCAGCACTTCATTGAGTGGCAGCCTTTTTGTCTCAGCAAAATCAAGACGCCCTTGCTCTACACGTTGGTGTATTAATGCTTTAGTAAAATTAAACAGTTTGTTATTTTGCTTAACTAAGCTCCAGTCAAACCAAAAGTCTTCATTATTTTGACAATAACCGTTGTTGTTACCATGTTGAGTTCTGCCAACTTCATCGCCCATTTGGATCATCGGCGTTCCTAATGAAAGTAATGTAGTTGCGAGCATGTTCTTTACCTGGCGTATACGTAACTGATTAACCTCAATATCATCCGTTTCCCCCTCAACACCATGATTCCATGAATAATTGTCATTACTTCCATCACGATTTTCTTCACCATTAGCCCAATTTTTTTTCTCGTTATAGCTCACTAAATCCAACAGGGTAAAACCGTCATGACAGGTCACAAAGTTGATGGTTTTTTCTGGCTCTAATAAATGATGACCATAAATATCAGGGCTACCGATCAAGCGATCAGCAAATTTACTGACCATACCTTCATCACCACGGATGAACTTTCTTACATCATCGCGAAACTGACCGTTCCATTCCCGCCAGCGTTGCCCTGCCAAGTTGCCAACTTGGTATAAGCCTCCAGCATCCCATGCTTCAGCAATAAGCTTAGTTGACGATAATGCAGGATCGGTATCAATACTGTACAAAGTAGGTGGGCTGACCATTGGCATTCCTTCTTCATCTCGAGATAAGATAGAAGCCAAATCGAAACGAAACCCATCAACATGCATTTCCTCTACCCAAAAGTGCAAGCTATCTATGATCAAGCGGCGGCAAACAGAGTGCGTACCGTTAAAGGTGTTACCACACCCACTGAAGTTCATGTAATCTTGTTTATTATTGGATAGGATATAGTAGTTATCGTTATCAAACCCTCTAAAACAAAGGGTTGGCCCACCAACGCCCCCCTCGGCTGTATGGTTATATACCACGTCTAAAATCACTTCAATATCAGCTTTATGTAGCGCTTTAACCATATCTCGGAATTCATTGAGCGGCCCTAGCATGGACTTATCGGAGCTATAGCCACGATGCGGGGCAAAAAATGATATGGGACTATAACCCCAGTAGTTACATAAACCCGCGTGATGTTCGTCTTCATCGAATTGATAAACCGGAAGCAGTTCGACAGCAGTGACGCCTAACTCTTTTAAATAAGGTATTTTCTCGATTAAACCAGCATACGTTCCTCTTTTATTCGGTTCAACACCGGAGCTTGTATGACGTGTAAAACCAGCCACATGCATTTCATATATAACCGTTTTGCTAAAGGTGTGCCTAGGGTGCTTATCATCTTCCCAATCATAATCTTTGACATCTGCAACAATACTTTTAAGGCAGTGTGCTTCATTACAGCCTGGTTTAGCCGCACGATGGCGATCATAGTTTTTTCCTTTCGAGACTAAGATGCCATAAGGATCGATCAACACCTTTTGTTTATCGAATGAGGTACCTTCAAATGGTCGGTATGGACCATGGACTCGATAGGCATATAGTTGCCCTGGCTTAATTCCAGAGATAAAGATATGCCAATAGTAAGCCGTACGGTTATCTTCACTGGAAAGACGAAAAATGTGGGATGCTTCGGCATCATCTTCATGATCGAAAAGAAGCAATTCCACTTCATAAGCTAATCGGGCATAAACACAAAAATTGGCACCTTCAGCTGTTAATGTAACACCCAGTTTTTCAGACCAACCAGCTGCAGTACTAAATATCATAAGTTTAACGTCCTTATCCAAATAACAAAGTCAGTGTGAAGCATTAATTAAGGGCTATTGTTTTTAGTGGCTAAATTTAGCCCAAGTTAAACGCCTTTTATCAGGACGAGCTGTGTTCCAGTTATTAAGTACTTCTAATGCTTAATCGTTTTTGCGTGTTGCAAGCTACATCACCCAAGTATTACCGGCAACAAGCTATTGTATGAGTACCTAATAATCCGCTGTAAAAACAATCCAGAAAGCTCAATTTCCCTAAATTTTAGCTGATCTTTATGACTTAAGAATTATCTCAATTTCCCTGAATAACATCTTGAGTATAAAGGAGGTGGCATAAATTGCTCGAACCAACCACACACTTTCTAGACGGCCGTACAAAGATAAGACGGTAGTTAATAAATACATAATGAATTGAAGGGAAAATATTTTTTGCAGACGTAAAAAAGCCCGACTCTTTCGAATCGGGCTTTCTACTGCTCACTATGAGCTAAATTGGCGCTTGGCGGTGTCCTACTCTCACATGGGGAAACCCCACACTACCATCGGCGCTGCTGCGT
>NZ_JAUOPX010000067.1:0-12279 GCF_030547455.1 Motilimonas sp. 1_MG-2023
GATCCTTCAAGCACGATTTTTAGATCAGTCGATTTGGATCACATATAAATTTCAAGAGGGGGCTGGTGAAAGGTTACATTCAACAAGCCTTAGGTGAGCATGCAGATTGTCAAACTAACGAACAAAAAAATGAAAAGTAATATTTAAACCAATTATTGATGTCATAGGGGCTCGTTAATGCCACAAGTTAATCAAACATCATTAATGGATGATTACCTAAAATATGTTGAACAATACAGGGTCGCATCGTCTTTTCTTCCTGAAGCTGGAACACTTTTTCCCAATCAGCAAGTAAGAGGATTACTGATAGAATTAGCGTTCAAAGCATATTTATGCGCATCTGAAAAAGACGTTCGTCAACATGATTTATTGTTACTTTCTAACGTAGCTAAGCAGGAAGGGTTAGTTTTAACGCCCGAAGACATATCAAACGTTATCATACCAACAAATAACATTTATTTCGAAGGAGGCCCCTGGAACTCAAGATATTTATGTCGGTATCCGAAGCCTGATAGAGGTACGATCGTAACGCTTACACCAACCCATTCTATGATAGATAACATGGTTCAACGTATTATTCTGCAGACAAGAGCCAAATTGTTTACTGAACAAGAGTGAACTGATTGACTCACCAGTAGTAAGTTTATCTAATTATTCCTAAAACAACTCTCTCTGGCTGCGCTTTTGGTGCAGTTTGCGCTGCTCTTGCACGATGCGGTAAATCTGCGGCTCGGTCAGTTCGTGGTGCTCTTGCACGATCAACTTGATGCTTTTGCCGTGATACCAGTCGTTAAAAATGTCGATGTTACGCAGTGCGCTGAGTAGTTTATCGCCCTTGGGCAAATAACGAAAACGCCCACCTAAGTAGTGGGCTTGTTCGGCAATTAAGGTTTTGGCTATTTTGCGCGGTTGGGGGATGCTTAGCCGCGTTAAACGGCTTTCAAACACATCCACCAAATCGGCGAGGTATTCGGGCCAGCTGGTTTTAAACTCATCATCTGGCACGTCTTCAATTCTGGCCAGCAGTGGCTCGACTAAGTCATCACTAAATAAGCTGTGTTGCTGTTCGCTCATGATTGCTCCTGCTGGCTATAGGGACTAATAGGGGGCGTTAATGTTTAGCTCAAAATCTTGACCACACTGAGTGCAAGTTAAGTCGTGAGCACCAACGGTAATATCATAGTTAAGGCCATGTTCACTGGTCCGTTGTGGTTTATCACAGTGTGGGCAGTCAAAGGCTAACTCCAATTCAACATTCACTTCAGCTAACATGGCGATCTCCTTTAAACTTGGCCATTTGTTCTTCAAATTTGCGTTTATTCTCGGCTGCGCTTTCTGGTCGCCCTTGGGCTTTGATTTCCACGTTGCCTTTCACTTCAGGTTTTAAACCTCTGTTAAAGCCGTCTGAAACCGTGTTTAACACTTGTTTAAGGTAGTTGTGATTCTTCAATGGCTGCGCGTTACTGCCTTCTAATCGCTTGGTCTTGATGCTACTGACCGTTTGGTAAACGGCTTCACGCAAGGCGTCGTGATTATGGGTTAATGCCAGCACCTCACTGATTAGCTTGGCGGCGCGGCTTAGGCTCAAATCCGACTTTTCAGGGCGAAATAACGCGATGTATTCCATTAACTGACGCCCGAAATGCTTATCTAACTTGGCCAGTGTCGCCATCACTTCACGGCCTGCGTCGTCTTCAATTAACTGCTGTAAATACAACTGACTTTTACAGATAGGACAACGGCCTAATTTCATGGCTGCTCCCCTTGTGCTTGCTGAAAAATATCACAGATAGTTGCGTAAGATGCGCTTTGCGATTGATTTTTTGTCAGCTTGTCGGCTAGCTGTTGGATCATTTCTCGCTGATGCCACTTTTTCAGGCTTTCTAGCACGCGACTGGCTTGGTTGGATTGCAGCCATGTCAGCTGAGCAATCCCGGTGATGCGTTTGCTGTAAGCCGTTAATGCACGCTCTGAGCCATCACGAACAAAACCTTGCTGGTGCATGGTGCGCCAAATAGCGTTGATTTTCGCTAGCTCAGGCGCGCGCACGGCCTTGGTTTTGTTGGCTGGCTTGCGGGTTGGCTTTTGGGTTTTAAAGCCGCGCTGTTCAAACGCGGCCATTACCGCCATTAGCTCAGGTAAGCTCATGGCGCTGCAGGAAGTTTTGCCCCCTGTGGCACTGGCTAAGATGGCTTGGTAAATATCATCGTCTAGTTTGAGCTGCGCTTTGGCGATGTGAATGCGCGTAATTAAACTCTTGCGGTGTGCTGTGGTCATAGGGCCTCTACTGTTGGTCGGTCGTTCTAAGCGCGTCGCGGCTAAGCTGGTCGCGCCATAGGGTCATTTCTTCGGCTAATGCCAGCCAGCCTTGCTGCTCGGCGCGGGTGGCTAATTGGCTCAGTTCGCCGCACAAACTCAGCACGGCGTTTACCTCATGGGTGATGACACTGCGGCAGATCAAGCGCGTGAACGCGGTATCAACTGCTGCTTTGGTGGTGTTGGTATTGCGGTTCAACATAGCGTTTCCTTTTTTATGCCGCTTGAGTAGGCTGCTCATCAGTGCCTAGCCGCCATGCTAGGCAGACGCCGTGGGGACGGCGTTTCGCTTTTATTGCTGCGCAAGTCGCTTTTGATTGCACACGTCCTTATTAGCCAAAATGATGTTCTTTTCCAGTTGCTCGTAGAACGCTAAGGCAATGGCGTCGGCAACGTTTTTTCTGTCGTGTTCAATATGCGATACCCAATTCACCACGCCCTCATCGGTGCAGGTAATTTCTACGGTAATCAGTGCCATTACTTTTCCTCCAGTAAATGCCAGCGAGGGATGTTCTTTTCACACCACGCCCGGGCGGTTGCTTCGGTGTAGCCTTGGCCGCTGTGCAGTAAGTAGTTAATCAATCCTTGGCGGGTTGGCATGGCTCGGCCTCTGCATCGGTGGGTTCGACGAACATTTGCAGATCTTTTTGTTTGGCCAATACCCGCTTTAAGCTTGCGAACGTGGGGAAAAAGGCTTCGTAATATTCAAGCTTCTTATGCAAATCTGGCATCCAACGCTTAGCCGCGCGCTTGCCTAGCTCTTTCTCAGCCTTCTTCACGCGAGCTGCTGAGTAAAGCGCTTTACTGCGCTTACGCCAGACCAGCGCCACAAACGGATCATAGTGTTTGCTGTCTATCCAGCCCGAAGTGGGCTTAATGGAACCGTCGATAAACACCACGATCGCCAGTTGATTTTCAGTAATCAATCGCTTCTCAAGGGTAAGCGTTCGGCCTTCTAGCATCAGTTTGACTGTGCCATATAAGCCACTTAATTTGCTTTCAATATCCGCCCATTGCTCTTTGCTAATGCTCATGCCAACTCCTTGGGCAGCGCTTTGATCGTACCTAGCGACAATTGCCATAATGCGGTGCGGTGTTGTTGCTTCTTTTCTCGCTCAGCGTTGCTATCCCACGCAATAACTTCCTGATCGTCGTTAATCGCCACCACTTTGATTCGTTTTGGTTTGAGCATGATGTCTAGCTCAATATCGGGGTTACTTTCCAAATAGCGAAACATGACTTCGGCTTGGGTTTTGCTGATTGCGGTGCGCTCGATAAGGCGGCCAAGTTGAAAAAACAGGCCGTCTTCTAGCATGTACTGCGCAATGCGCCGCTGGCGAGTTTGTATCTCGGCGCGGGTTTCTCGTTTAGTTTTCATGGTGCATATCCATTTGAAATAAAAATAAATAGCTTGGGCCCTGGCTGCTCGTCAGTGCCTAGCCACCACGCTAGGCAGACGCCGTGAATAACGGCGTTTCGCTGGTTATAACTTGCTAATGTCGAGCGGGATTTGTTTGTATCCGCCGTTGGCTTGGCGCTCATAAAGGCGCAAATAAGCGCTGGTGCCGCTGATTTGGATGGAATCAGCGATGGCGTCCATGGCTTCGATCCAGTCGCTGTCGCTAATGTCGAGCTGGCGCAAACTGAGCACTTGGTTTACGTCGATGTGGCCTTGTTTGTTGACGCGAAAGGCGTGGTCGACCAAGGCTTTGATTTGATCGCTTGAGCCTTCCGACCAGCGCTGGATGCAAACGTCGATTTTGGCTTTGGCGGCTTGGATCCGTTCGTCAAATACGCGGTGCTCCCCAACGGCTCGCTGCAGCTTATATTGGCCGTCAAAGCTCATTAAGGTAACGTTGCCCTTGGTGCCGCCGTATTTCACGCCGTATTCTTCACCTGATAGGTAGACAAAGTCGGCCACTTGGTTCATGGCTTGGGCTTTAAACACGGCTAAGCGCTGTTGCTCGACTCTGGCCATGGTTAAGATATTGCGCACGAGATCGTCACGTAGTAGATCAACTGCTTTAATTTGGCTGTCGGGTACAAGGTGGCCTAGGCTGTTTAGGCGGTAGCCTGCTGGCACGGATTGAGTTTGGTTTTGCTGTTCCATTTTTGTTCCTTTTTACTGCTTGGTTAGCTAATTTCTGTTGGGTGCTGGCGGTTTTGCATTGGTTGACATAACAACACTAAGCAGCCTTTAAATTGGGCCGGATACACTACCCGACTCTGACCATTGAAATATTCGGTGATGCCTTGGGTGTGTGGCGGCATTGAGACAAATTCTGGCATGCAGGCCACTTCGATTACGGGTTGGCGAAAACCCATACGGCTGCTGATCACGTCAAAGCCAAGTTGTTTTAAGCGTGTTACTTGCTTGGTTAGGTGGTTCATTTTTGTTTCCCCGAATAGTTTTTTTCCCATAACTGCTGGTTGTATTTGGTGGCGAGTCGAACCAGCTCTTTTTCCAGTAGCTGGCTGAGTTTCATCATGTCGCCACTGGCAATGCGCCTTAGGTAAGCCAGTTGGTTGTCTATGTTGTACAGATCATCGCTAACTACCTTCACGTCGATGCGCTGGGTTTTGGCGGTGGCCGTTAAACTGGAATGCGGGCAACCACTGCGGCAAGCTCGGTACAGTTTGACGCGCTCTCGGTTTGATGATGAAAAGGGCCGCTTTTGATGCTCTTGGCATTCATTGACGGGAATGATCCCTTTTAGTGGGCAGGTCACGTTGTGATCCATGAACATGCCTTCTACTTTCACCTTTAACGCGTCAATTGAGCCTGGATAAATACCCCTTAGCACTTGGCTTAGCATGGACGTGCTAACGCCTAGCTTTTTCGCCATTTTGCTTTGACTGTTGCCGCTGCGGTCTACTTCTTGTTGAAGCACGCAAAGCCAGTTTTCTTCGCTCATACTCTCTCCTTAAACGGATAGAATTTGTCTCGATTGGGGCATTTGATTCCGTCGGGTGTCGACTCGGGATGCTTTGGCCCTAGATCTGCGTTTAAGCGGTATATTTCGCCATCGGCTGTGTCGATTTTGCGAATGATTTTGGCCCGCTCTAACGCGTTTAAATACTGTTTACTGGTGCTTGCTGCTGCTTCCGCCGTTGCTTGAACGTCGTATAAACTGAACACTTTTAAGATCCGGCAAGTGTTCCAAATACGTTGCAGCACTTTTGGCCTACTAACTTTTTTCTTAACGCGCCGTGTTAAGGGGCTGTAGTTTTTCACCTTGTAGATGTGGTTCAACATGGTGGTTCTTACCTCGTGTATGACGATGCGCTCTTCCTTGAGCATTTCCCTTAAAATGACACGGATCATTTCGTTGTTAGACTCCGTAGCAAGCACTAGCTGTGTGCCCGTAAAACCGGTTTTGCCGAACTGGCACATGTAGCGCCAGGCTTCTCGACGAGTGGACATACAGCACTCTCCTTAGGTTGGTTGACGTAAGCCGTGGAAAGGTTGATCGCCCCAATCATCTAAGGTGACGAGCTCGATTTCGTTGGCGATGGCCAGCGCTTCGATTTTGGATAAGCCAATGACTAAGCGGCGCATTTCACCACATGCACTGCGGCGCAAGTGGTCGAGTAGCGCTTCTTCGAGCACGATGCCATCTTCTAACAGGTAGTTAGCCATGATTTGCACGTCTTCTAGGTCGGCTGGTTTAAATTCAACCCATTCTGATATGCGGTTATAAAACTGCTTGCGGGTACTGATCCGTCTTGCGATCTGATCCATGCCGATGAGAATGACGGGTACTTCGGTGCCGTCGTAGATGTCACGCACGGTGTCGAGCATCCGGCTATCGTTCATCAGGTAGTCGGCTTCATCAATGAACAGCGGTCTTTCGTACATGCTCATTTGCTCGATGATGTAGTCAACGCATTTGCTGATTCTGTGCATTGGCGATGCGCCGAGCTCTTCTACAATACGACTGACTAAACTTGATGTTGAGTCATGGGCTCTGGCGCTCACATAGATACCATTTACTTGGTTGTATAAGTAAGTGGTGGCGGTGGTTTTGCCTTGCCCAGATGGACCATGTAATAGCGCAATGCCTGGCACACCGTAAGAGCGCTGCAGAAGATTCTGGAAGGCGATCTGGGTAGCCGATACGTTTTTGACTGGTGCAACTGCTGGTTTCATTGCTATACTCCTTGAGGTTAATTTGTAGCAATCTTTAATGGTTTGTTTAGGTTAATGGGCACGTTATGCTTGGCGGCGACGTGCCAAAATCTCTTGTATTGCTTTCTTGAATAGCCTGTTTTCCCTCATGTATTTGGTTAAAAATTCCTGTTCGATTTCTGTTAGATCTCGGGTTAATGATTGTTCGGCTATCATTTGCGCTTTGTCATGTAAGTTTCTAATTACCTTTCCTTTTTTGTTGTTTAAGTCTTGCTCTCGACGCTCTATCGCTGCCCTTGCCTGCTCTAACGCTGCCAGCTCTTGGTCGCTGTAAGCTTTTTTGCTTTGTTTTTGTTGCTCTACCGCTTCACTGAGTGCAGAAATAGCTTTGTTATCTGATATTTCCCCTCTATGGCTAAATTGAGCCAAGGTGTTGGCGGCTTTTTTCGCGGCAAGGGTCTCTGCGGCATGGGTTTCAATGCCAAAGTCTTCTTGCAGCTTTTTCGACGCTTTGCGAAAGGCATTCAGGGTTTTGGTGTGCTCTTTACGCTTTTCTCTAAATTGCGCGGGCTCGATTTCGTTACCGACTAAGCTGGTGTTGACGGCTTCGACGAATACGCCCCAATCATCAAGGGGATAAAGCGTGGCACGACCAACATCAGTGGGATCAAGAAATACGCGAACACGTTTGCGGTTCCAGTTTGGCTCCATTAGCTCTGGCGCGGTGTATTTGACGCTTCCCGCTGATACTCTGCCGCGCAGAACGGTGGCGGTGCCAACATAGTTAAGCAGTAGATCTAGGCTATGCGGCTCGGCGATGTTCTTCGGGCTATAAGCCGATTCAAGGTATGCCTGAAACGGTGTTTTGCCATTTAGGCCATCATGAGCGCGGTGGTGATAGTCGTGCTCTACCCAGTCGTTGATCAGTTGCTCTAGCTCGATGGGAGTAAGGGCAAGACTGATGGCTTCTTCTTTGGTTTTCTTTTTCCCTTCACCAATACGTTCGGCAAATGCTTTGGCGGCATCAATTTGTTTTCTGTCTGCTACGCAGTGGCCAATATAACCAGGTAGTAGCTCTAGAAATGCGTGGCTCATGGTTTTGAAAAAGCGCTCGATAAAGGGTTTTTCCCAACCACTGAATGGCCGCGCTCTTGATTGCTCAATTCCCAGCATTTGGAATACGGCAGTGACGCGCTCTGACACGTAATCTGTGCCGTTATCGGTGCGCACGACGCCTTTTTCATTGGGTAAGCCCCATTCCAATAGGCATTTACGCAATAATAGACAGATGCCTTCTGAATTTGACGTGGGTGCAAGTAGCAATTTTACGCGCCTTGTTTGCACGTCAATGGCTCCAATCACGCTGTATCTCACGAGGCGGCCATTGTCGTTGAGCATCACGTCGGTGGGCGTGCTATCGAGTTCCCATACGTCGTTTGGCTCGGTGATCCAGTTGTACATGGTGCCAAATAGTGGTCGAAATTGGCTGTTGTATTTGTCTGGATTGGTGACATAAGCAAACGCTGAGCTGTTGTCTTCCTTCCACTTGCTGAGCCATCGCCCTACCGACGATGCGCTTGGCAGATCCCAGTGTGGAAATGCAGCATATTTATCCTCTAGCATGCGTTGCAATACGTTTGGCTTGCTTGCTAAGTGTGGTTTAGCGGTGATGATGGCAACAAGAAAGTCTTTCATGTCTGGCTGCAGTTCAATTTTATTGGGCTTACCTTGATGCAGGTAGTTGCCCGCAAGACGAGCAATGCCCTGCTCTTCAAGCTGCTTTTTCCAGCGGCGACAACTTTGCCAACTTATTTCAGCCACGGTTTCATATACCCACTTGGGCATATCAATCGAACTTGAGTTGTACATGGCACAAAACTTTTGTTCACCTTGGGTTGTTTGCTTGGCCTCTTTGAAGGGTTTGATAAACACTTCTAACGCCTGCACGATTTGCATCCGCGCTTTGGCGCGTTGCTGGTTTTTGTCGTTTAAGTTGTTAAAGGCAACAATAGAATTGGCTTTCGCTTTAGTGCGTGTTTGCTGTATTAACTTTTCCTTAGCATTTAATTGGTTAACGGTTGCTTTAGCGATCACTTCCATCTCTGACGCTGGCAAGTTGCTGTTTAACTTGGCCGCTGATAGATGGGCTTTGGTTTCATAAGGCAACGAGGCAATATGATATTCAAGCCCTTTACCTTTGGCTTTGGGGCGTGATTGCCAACCTTCTTTTGTTGCTCTTAACCGAATGTTACGGGCGTTTTTTGCCATGCCTGGCACGCCTTCCAGATCGGTTGCTGAGTACCAATCAGTCATCATTGGCTCCTGTGTTTAAGTTCACTCCTAAGGTGTGGGATAAGTCCTGCATGATTAATCTGTATTCCTTACCCTTAATTTTTGTTTCATACTCAGGAGCATGGATATTGATGCACTTTTGTACGGTTCGTGGCGTATAGCCATGGGCCAACGCCCAGCTGCGACAGCTAAAACCAACTTTCATTAGTGCCGCTCGTATGTCTCTGGCGGTGACTATGTCCATTTTTTTGAGTACACTCCTAGACGTGTATTTATGTTCGCAGTACGAACGTCAATATAGAACCAAAGTTCGCAATACGAACTTTGGTTTTTAATATAGCCAAACTTTTGTTTGCGGTAAAGAACTTTTGTTCGATCCGTTTCAAACTTTTGTTTATATCAAAGCAAATCCTATTAACTGGTTGATTTATAAGAATGAATAAAGAAACGGATCAAAAAGCACAGAATCGGATCAACGATCCGATTCTCGGCGAGGAAATCGGATCATTTGCCGAACGTCTTCATCAAATAATGGGAGCAGACAAACCAAAAGAATTAGCAGATCAGATAAATGTTTCTGACACTTCGGTTCGTAAGTATTTAAAAGGCGCGGTGCCTAGCTTGGATATAGGTGCGCGAATTGCTGATGTTTATGGTGTGTCTTTGCTGTGGCTAGCTACGGGTAAAGGTGAAAGCAGTGATACCAGCCAACAAGATGTACAGCACCATGCAGCCGTTGAGTTTGATGAAGAATTTGTTTTGGTGCCTGGCTATCATGTTCAAGTGTCAGCGGGTAACGGCTCATGCGCCTTAGACGGCCCCGTTAAGCGCCATTTGGCCTTTAGAAGGAAATACTTAGCATATCGCAAGCTAAATCCTGACAAGCTAGCAGTGGTGTTTGCTAAAGGCGATTCGATGGAGCCGACGATCAAGGATAACGATTCGTTATTGGTGGATTTATCCAGTAATACGGCCATTGATGGCCGCATTTTTGTGGTGAGATTAGGCGAAGAGCTTTATGCCAAGCGGATCCAGAAGAGTTATGACGGTTCAATTTTGCTTATCAGTGATAACAAAGAATATAAAGAGCAGTCGATTTCCAAAGAGAAGTTAAACGATTTGTGCATAGTTGGCCAAGTTGTTCAAAGAATGACTGATTTGTAAACGGTCTTTAAACGATCCCTTTCTCAATCTTGTCGTTTTTTCATTTTAGATAGACGCTTTGCACAAAAGGCGTCTTTTTCTCAATCTTGTCGTTTTGTCGCCTGAAATCGGATCAAACCTTTAAATCCCCATAAACAAAGGCTTTCCCACCAAGTTTCACCCCTTCCCAGATATTCCCATGTTTTTCAATATTAAAGGTGGGTTACATTTGATGTAGCGAGTCGGCAATTTTGGAAACAAAATCCGGTTAGAATGAAAAATCATCGCCAAAGCCCTATTTTACTAAGTTTACTTGTTAACCACCTGTTACTAGGGTCTGTTGATCTTTCGTGATTGTTTTTGCAGCGAATTGTTGGGTATTTATACAAGGCAGCGACTTTGTGGCATAGTGAACTACGCGAAAAGGCGCTAACGCAGTAGAAATGCCCAACAAACGCTGTCCTACGGATTCGGCTAAAAGCGTTTTGCCCAGCGTTGAGCAGTATTTACTTAGAATGCTAAGCTACACACTGCTCGTCTTGCTCAAAACGCTTTTATCTCGAACAAAAATTAACCAGCAAAGATCAACAGACCCTAGCTATATAACCATTTGTACCTGTAAATTAAGTCCATTAACCGACAATACTATTCATGCTCTCAGATAAATCTATGTAACTTCATCCATGTCTCATCTTTACAGAAAGCTGTATATAAACACAGTAAATATGAATTATCAAAGAGTTTCGTGTGTTTTTACCAAGCCTATTGTTACACCCTCCATCTAGGCAAACACAGCGACTAACAACCCATAGTTTGCAGGGATATGGCTAAGGAAGACCACCTGTTCGGCATAACAGGTTTTGGTTAAGTGCGTAACGCGCTGCTTACATCAAATCAGATTCACCGAATTAGTGGGACGCGCAAAGCTGTAGCCGTCTGACGCGCTGCAGCAAAGATAATGAGATCGATTTTGTTATCAAGTTTCACCGCTAGGGTCATCTTGGTCATTCACATAACTGCTTTTAATATGGCTAAGGTGAAGTTGATTACGGTAAGGCTCGCTTTGTTATGATTTTAATACCCGTTGCAGCTTAGATACTTACCATCCAATCGACAAATTACTGAGCCTTGAAGGCACAATGGCTAGGTTAGGCTATTTTTACCTTACTTGTTGGCGCGGTGCTATTGGACCTAAGAAGATTTTAAATACGGAAAGAGCATTAAGCGTATGTACAATACAAAGTAGTCATCTGCTAGGAAGACTGAGCGAGTACATTTAATCAAAACATAAAAAGAGGTAACTCAGCCAACAGCAGCTCCCAGAGCCTAAGCAAGTTATTTTTCAGACTCATATTTCACTTCAGCATTGATTCCAAGTTGGCTACCTAAGTTACCGACAAAACGAAATACATTTAGGTTATGACCAAATAGACTTGTTGTCTCGTTGGTTTCTCTGGAGACTTCAATCAATTCACGCATATCAATCATGTCACCGAAGTTGTCCTTATTAACATCATATTTCCCCCAATATTGACTGGTACCATCAGGCCCGGCCCGCTCCATTTCGGTGTACTTTAAAAAATTCTCTTTTATGCCCTGCGCTAACCAAACAAAGCTGGTGTCTTCATTCAATATGTTTTCTAAATAGCTTTTTTCAGTGTCAGCGAGTTTTCCTGTCACCTCAATTGCCCCTTCGGTATTAACCGAGAACCCCCATTTTTTATCAGCTAGTTTTGGGTTTTCCGCTTCGATTTTTGACATAAATTCATCATAATAGTCAGTCATTTGGTCTGCTGCATGAAACATGTCACCTCCGAGATAGAGCTGGCCTATTGCGATGACCCTCATCCTCTGACGCTCTTCTATTTCAGAAGTAGTATATTTAGATTCAGTGATCACCATCGGACGACTGTATACAGGATCAGGCTCTTGATCCTTTCCCTTATGATAGGTATCGGCACTCAAAGTAGGCAGCGTATCTTGGCTTAGGGGCGTAGAGCTTTCTTGTACTTTGTTATGATTAGTATTGCTTAATATTGTTGCCATTAAATTATTTGGGAATAGGCCAAATTTCATCTCATCCTCGCATAAGTCATGTTGACATCACAAAATATGAATTAAATGTCATATCGGCTGCTTTTTTTGAACCTTTAGTAACTAATTTCTTAGTTTCAGTTGCGCTATCGAACATGTTTTATACGCTAATGGCTAGTATTTCAGCAGCCAGTCGCTAAATGACACTTTTTATCTGTTCAAGTGTTGACAGCCCTACGCCCGAGTTTTAATATGCGCCCCGTTGTTGTGAGACACATTGTGTAAATGATTCCTCCTTAGCTCAGCTGGTAGAGCGACGGACTGTTAATCCGCAGGTCGCTGGTTCAATCCCAGCAGGAGGAGCC
>NZ_JAUOPX010000068.1:0-11893 GCF_030547455.1 Motilimonas sp. 1_MG-2023
AAAAAAGGTTCTACAAAGAAGAGTACAAGTGATCGGCATCGATGTTATTAACCGATCGACTTCATGTTAATACGCAAACTGTACCTTAGCCTTGTCCATGCCTATGTATTGATGAAAGTTATATATCTTTATCATCGCGGGCGCATAACCTCGTTTTGCGGCAATGGTTAAATACCCTAGTGCTTGCTCTCTAATCGCAGGGTCTTTGATATCTTGATGTTGGGACAGCTCGTTGTATAACGTGATGGCCGCTCTGTTTGCGCCCATCTCAAGCGCTTGTTCATACTGTGCTACACGGGTGCGGTGGGCGAGATAGGGCACGTATTTACGCCAGGTGTCTTTGTGTTTGGCCAGCATATACATGGCTTTACCATCGCCGTTGGCAGCAAGCTGTTGCCATTTTTTGATGGCTTTATCAAACCATTTGTCGTCGCAGGGGAGCATGAAATAACGACAATGTTCATAATCACTTTCAACCAAGTTTATCATGGCCCAGGGGTAGCCTTGCTCTGCTGAGCGCAACAGGAGGCGCCCTATCTCAAATCTCTCCATGCCACCCATGCTCATATAAATGCGCGCTTGCCAAAAGAGTGCCTCAGGATTTTCTGCATCTATCTCGGGTTGCATAGCATCGATGGCAAGAAATATTTCATCTTGCTGCAGTAAAGCCAATCCTTCCTCTACGGAGGCAAAAGACGATTGCCCAAAGAATAGCGTTGTTAGGATGGTCAAGCATTTAAGGTGTTTGAGTAATGGTGTCATACGGCTTTACCTATGGTCCAAGGCTCGCGGCGATTGATGCCGGTAAATGACAGCATTGCGAGATAAACACGATGAGCGATGTTACTCAAATGGTTAGCGGCCTTAATATAAATTAGTTTCATCGTAAAAGCGGTTGGGTTTGACTTTGGTTAGGAAGTCTTCAATTTCTTGGTCTAACTCGGCAATTGTCTCAGTAGGTAGGGCACTTTTAAAGTAGTTCCCTTTGAGTTGGTAATCATAAAAACTATCCCCTAATTCAAAGAGTATTTTTGCATATTTATAGAACTCTTCCCATTCACTCTTTGTTCGATAGTCCTTTAGGTAGTAATTACCCGCGAGGACTGATGCAGCTTCAGGGTAACCAAGTGATAGCGCTGTCTTTAAGTATAAAAGGGATTTGTCCTTGTCTGATTGGTACAGACTCGATAGTTCAACCATAGCGGGGGCATAGTTGCGCTCAGCTGCTACTGTTAGGTATTTTACAGCTTGCTCTCTAATCGCAGAGGCTTTGATATCTTGATGTCGAGAAAGCTCGTTGTATAACGCAATGGCCGCTTGTGCAACGCGGGTGCTGTGGGCGAGATAGGGCACGTATTTACGCCACGTGTCTTTGTGTTTGGCCAGCATATACATGGCTTTGCCGTCGCCGTTGGCGGCGAGTTGTTGCCATTTTTCAATGGCTTTATCAAACCATTTGTCGTCGCAAGGGAGCATGTAAAAGCCACAATAGGTGCTAGCGCTGTCAACCAATTCAATCATGGCCCAAGGGTTACCTTGCTCTGCCGAGCGCTGCAGTATCCTGCCAACTTCAAATGTTGCCATGCCGCCCATACTCATATAAATACGCGCTTGCCAAAAAAGGGCCGTTGGGTCTTCAGCTGCTATCTCCGGCTGCATGGCTTCAAGGGCGAGGTCTCGCTCGCCTTGTTGTAGCCATGCTAACCCTTCCTCTACGGATGCAAAAGTCGCTTGCCCAAAGAATAGGGATGTTAGGACGGTCAACCACTTTAGGTGTTTAAGTAATAGTGTCATATTGCTTTACCTATGGTCCAAGGCACAAAGGTTTGAGTGGGCTAATGGCAACCTAGAAAGGTAATTAGCATGGGCGATATGATTCAAGCTGTGGCCTTAATATAAGTTGGTCTCATCGTAAAAGCGGTTGGGTTTAACTTTGGTTAGAAACTCCGCAACTTGTTGATCTAGCTTTGCCATTGTTTCGGGGTTGAGTTCATTTGAAAAGAGAAGTTCTCTGGCAAGAGATGTGCCATATTTAGTGTCTAATCCTTCTTCTATTTTGGACAGTATGTAATACTTTTCCCACTCTTCAGGAGTGTTATCTGTTTTTACCTCGTAGCCATCACTGTTAGCCCAAGCATAAGGCTCTGCTAGCAATGAAGCCGCTTCAGCAAAACCTAGCTTCATAGCTTGCTGTAAGTAGCGTCCTTTGTCGGCTTCGCCGATGATATCTTCAAAATGGCTTAGCGCTACCATTGCTGGGGCATAGTTGCGCTCAGCTGCTACTGTTAGGTATTTTACAGCTTGCTCTCGAATCGCAGGATCTTTGATATCTTGATGTCGGGACAGCTCGTTGTATAACGCAATGGCCGCTCTGTTTGCTCCCATCTCAAGCGCTTGTTCATATTGTGCAACGCGGGTACGGTGAGCGAGGTAGGGCACGTATTTACGCCAGGTGTCTTTGTGTTTGGCCAGCATATACATGGCTTTGCCATCGCCGTTGGCAGCAAGCTTTTGCCATTTTTTAATGGCTTTGTCAAACCATTTGTCGTCGCAAGGGAGCATGAAAAAGCCACAATAGGTGTTGGGGCTGTCAACCAGCTCAATCATTGCCCATGGATTTCCTTGCCCTGCTGACGCCTCCAACCATCGTCCCAGTGTAAATATCCTTTCCCCCCCATGCGCATTTGTGTTTTTGCTAACCAAAACATAGCCTCTGGATTGCCTTTCTCTGCTTCTGCTAAAAATAGCGGCTCAGCTTCCCACCATTCTCCCTGTTGTGTCCAAGCTAGCCCTTTTTGCACCGATGCAAAGGCAGCTTGACCAAAGAATAACAATGGCATGATGGCTAGAAGTGTAAGGTGTGTTAATAACGACTTCATATTGCTTTACCTATGGTCCAAGGAACAAAGGTTTGAGCTGGCTAACGACAACCTAGAAAGGTAATTAGCATGGGCGATATGATTCAAGCTTTGGCCTTAATATAAATTAGTCTCATCATAAAAACGGTTGGGTTTTACTTTGGTTAAGAAATTAGCCACCTGTTGATCTAGTTTAGCTATTGTAGAGGGAGAGAGCTTTTCATCGAAATCGATATAGGTAAGAGTATTTCTACGACCAGATGGATCTAATTTTCTTGCAAGCATGGCGTATTTATAAATTATTTCCCAATCTTTTGCGGTTTTGTTTTCAAGATCCTCATAGATCACTGCTAAATAAAACGAGGCGTCACCATAGCCTAGGTTAGTTGCTTGTTTTAAATAGGATTTAACTTTCTCTACGCCGAGACTCTCTTCAAAATTATAGAAATCAACCATTGCCGGCGCATAACCGCGCTCGGCGGCGGTAGTTAAATAGCCTAGTGCTTGCTCTCTAATCGCAGGGTCTTTGATATCTTGGTGCTGGGACAGTTCGTTGTATAGCGCAATGGCCGCTCTGTTTGCGCCCATCTCAAGCGCTTGTTCATATTGTGCAACGCGGGTGCGGTGAGCTAGGTAGGGCACGTATTTACGCCAGGTGTCTTTGTGTTTGGCCAGCATATACATGGCTTTGCCGTCGCCGTTGGCAGCAAGCTCTTGCCATTTTTCAATGGCTTTATCAAGCCATTTGTCGTCGCACGGGAGCATGAAATAACGACAATGTTCATAATCACTTTCAACCAAGTTTATCATGGCCCAGGGGTAGCCTTGCTCTGCTGAGCGCAACAGGAGGCGCCCTATCTCAAACCTCTCCATGCCACCCATGCTCATATAAATGCGCGCTTGCCAAAAGAGTGCCTCAGGATCTTCTGCATCTATCTCGGTTTGCATAGCATCGATGGCAAGAAATATTTCATCTTGCTGCAGTAAAGCCAAACCTTCCTCTACGGAGGCAAAGGTCGCTTGCCCAAAGCATAGGGCTGTTAGGATGGACAAGTATTTAAGGTGTTTGAATAACGGCTTCATATTGCTTTACCTATGGTCCAAGGAACAAAGGTTTGAGCTGGCTAACGGCAACCTAGAAAGGTAATTAGCATGGGCGATATGATTCAAGCTGTGGCCTTAATATAAATTAGTTTCATCGTAAAAGCGGTTGGGTTTGACTTTGGTTAGGAAGTCTTCAATTTCTTGGTCTAACTCGGCAATTGTCTCAGTAGGTAGGGCACTTTTAAAGTAGTTCCCTTTGAGTTGGTAATCATAAAAACTATCCCCTAATTCAAAGAGTATTTTTGCATATTTATAGAACTCTTCCCATTCACTCTTTGTTCGATTGTCCTTTAGGTAGTAATTACCCGCGAGGACTGATGCAGCTTCAGGGTAACCAAGTGATAGCGCTGTCTTTAAGTATAAAAGGGATTTGTCCTTGTCTGATTGGTACAGACTCGATAGTTCAACCATCGCTGGCGCATAGCCACGCTCTGCAGCAATCTTTAGATATCCTATCGCTTGCTCTCGAATCGCAGGATCTTTGATATCTTGATGTCGGGACAACTCGTTGTATAACGCGATGGCCGCTCTGTTTGCTCCCATCTCAAGGGCCTGTTCATATTGTGCAACGCGGGTGCGGTGGGCGAGGTAGGGCACGTATTTACGCCAGGTGTCTTTGTGTTTTGCGAGCATATACATGGCTTTACCGTCGCCGTTGGCAGCAAGCTGTTGCCATTTTTCAATGGCTTTATCAAACCATTTGTCGTCGCAGGGGAGCATAAAAAAACTGCAGTAGGTGTTTGGGCCGTCTACCAATTCAATCATAGCCCAAGGGTTACCCTGCTCTGCAGACTCTTCCATCCATCGTCCAAGCGTGAATATCCTTTCTCCACCCATGCGCATTTGTGTTTTTGCTAACCAAAACATAGCCTCTGGATTGCCTTTCTCTGCTTCCTCTAAAAATAACGGCTCAGCTTCCCACCATTCTCCCTGTTGTGTCCATGCCAGCCCTTCCTCTACGGAGGCAAACGTCGCTTGCCCAAAGCATAGGCTTGTTAGGATGGACAAGTATTTAAGGTGTTTTAATAACGGCTTCATATTGCTTTACCTATGGTCCAAGGCACACGGCGAACGTGTTTAAGATGGTTAAATTCTGCGGTGTTTTTATGGTCTGCACCTTTATAAGCGCGCAGGATTGCCTTGTCGTATTCAATTGGAGTTGCGCCACGGGTGATGGTGCTGGGTTGGCCGAATTGATAGACGTAGATGTTGGTGCCGAGGAGGTTAATCCGTTTAATAAGCGTGTCATAGTTCCTTTTAATATTATCAAGTATTTTCGAATCATCTGTGTCATCAAACGCAGCCACAAAAAACGCCCTAAGCTGCACTAGCCCTTTAACGTAATAATCCCACTGTTTTGCTTTATCCATGGTTTCATTGGGCGCTAAGGTGATGCGCTGCATGGTTTCTTCAAATTGGCGTTTATCATTTTCACTCGGGTCGCTTGAGTCTACGGATAACCACTTTAAAATATTAATAATGGCCCTTCGTTGCAGGGCGTTTTTTGCTTGGTCCTCATTAGATGGCCCACCAAAATAATTGGAGTCGTGACGATATGTTAATCCCCTCAAGATGGCAGCCAAGGTCTCGGGTAAAGCCGTCTATCCCAGCCTTGGCCTCACCGCCGGCGCTAGCAGCCACAAGCGAGCGAAAACCCTGTTGATTATTACTGTGCAGGTGCGTCACTGGCGTGCGCCATTGCACATCAAAGTTAACACTGCCGCCTGCATGGGAGATGGGATTCAAACGGCTGTCTTAATATAAATTGGTCTCGTCGTAAAAACGGTTGGGTTTTACTTTGATTAAGAACTCCGCAACTTCTTGATCTAGCTTTGCCATTGTTTCGGGTTTAAGTTTATTTGAAAACAGCCGTTCTCGGGCAAGCGATGTGCCATATTTAGTGTCTAATCCTTCTTCTATTTTGGATAAAGTGTAATATTTTTCCCATTCTTCAGGGGTGTTATCTGTTTTTACCTTGTAGCCAATGCCACCTGGTTCATCACTGTCAACCCAAGCGTAAGGCTCTGCTAGCAATGAAGCCGCTTCGGCAAAACCTAATTCCATAGCTTGTCGTAAGTAGCGTTCTTTATCGTTTTTGCCGGTAATGTCTTCAAAATGGCTTAGTTCGACCATTGCGGGGGCATAGTTACGTTCGGCAGCTACCGTTAGGTATTTAACAGCTTGCTCTCTAATCGCAGGGTCTTTGATATCTTGGTGTTGGGACAGCTCGTTGTATAACGCGATGGCCGCTCTGTTTGCGCCCATCTCAAGGGCCTGTTCATATTGTGCAACGCGGGTGCGGTGAGCTAGGTAGGGCACGTATTTACGCCAGGTGTCTTTGTGTTTAGCCAGCATAAACATGGCTTTGCCGTCGCCGTTGGCAGCAAGCTGTTGCCATTTTTCAATGGCTTTATCAAACCATTTGTCGTCGCAGGGGAGCATGAAATAACGACAATGTTCATAATCACTTTCAACCAAGTTCATCATGGCCCAGGGGTAGCCTTGTTCTGCTGAGCGCAACAGGAGGCGCCCTATCTCAAACCTCTCCATGCCACCCATGCTCATATAAATGCGCGCTTGCCAAAAGAGTGCCTCAGGATCTTCTGCACCTATCTCGGGTTGCATAGCATCGATGGCAAGAAATATTTCATCTTGCTGTAGTAAAGCCAATCCTTCCTCTACGGAGGCAAAGGTCGCTTGCCCAAAGAATAGGGTTGTTAGGATGGTCAACCATTTAAGGAGTTTAAGTAACGGTGTCATACGGCTTTACCTATGGTCCAAGGTACACGGCGTGCGTGTTTTAGTTGGTTAAATTCTGGGGTGTTTTTATGGTCTGCACCTTTATAAGCGCGCAAGGTAGCCTTGTCGTAATCAATTTGGGTTGCGCCACGGGTGATGGTGCTGGGTTGGTCGAACTGGTAGACGTAGATATTGGCCCCTAGTAAATAAAACAATTCAATGAGTTCAATGTATTGATTTCTAGAGCTTGGTTCTTTAACAAAAAACTCCCGCAATTGTACTAGCCCTTTAACGTAATAATCCCATTGCTTGGCTTTGTCCATGGTTTCATTGGGCGCTAAGGTGATGCGTTGCATGGTTTCTTCAAATTGGCGTTTATCATTTTCACTCGGGTCGCTTGAGTCTACGGATAACCACTTTAAAATATTAATAATGGCCTCTCGTTGTAGGGCGTTTTTTGCTTGGTCCTCATTAGATGGCCCACCAAAATAATTGGAGTCGTGACGATATGTTAATACCTTCAAGATGGCGGCCAAGGTTTCGGGGTACATGGGCTCAATCCATTTTTGCGCTTCACGCAATATAGATACTTTTTGACTAGTGAAGTACCTTGCAATGTATGGCGCGTTTTTCTCCATTTTCGCATCCGCACTCAAATCATCCAGCATCCGAAATGGCAGCAACATGATTTGGCTGGCCTTAAGCTGATAGGTTAGCATGATGGTGAGCACTTTGTTGATGGCGTTAAAGGTATCTGATTCAATCCCTTGCGCATCGTCTGTGCTACAAAAGGCAATTTTTCTAAAGCCTTGTTGTTTGGTGATAAGCAGCAGTTGATAAATAATGTCGTCCAGTACCAGTGGCGATATTTCTAGGCCGACGCTGCCACCAAAGCCGAGGCCAAGGGTGCCCGATAATGAGGTCAGCATAATGAATTTGCCATCGTGATAGGCTATTTGTAATTTATAGCTGCCACCTATCCCAGCCTTGGCCTCACCGCCGGCGCTAGCTGCCACAAGTGAGCGAAACCCCTGTTGATTGTTACTGTGTGAGCGGGTAACAGGCGGGCGCCATTGAAAGTCAAAATTAACACTGCCGCCGCATTGGATACCAGCAAACGCTTTCGCTTCGGCGCTGCCGCCCAGCGCGTAGGTTTGGCTGCGGCTACCGTCTGGATTTGCTTGGTATACGGGAAGCGGGCCATGACTGGACGTTTGACGATAGGCGGGTAAATCAGTGGTGTTGGGTACGGTGCCACGAATACCAAGCCCACGCTGCCCGGCAGCACTTTCAACCGGCCCTATTTGGATTTCTGTGCCGAGCGCGACACTCACGCCCAATGCGCCGCCAACATTGAAGGCTAATTGTAATTTATAGTGCCCAATGTCGAACTGGTCCATTTCTACCTTTCCCTCTCTGTCAATGTAATAGGGAATTTCAAGCTTGCCACCATCGGGTGCATCAGGATAAGTTAATTGACCGCCCAAAGCGCCCCTGAAGACATCGAAGTTGGCCGACAGTTTATGGTTGCCCAGTTGTAAGTGTTGTAGCGAAGTGCTGGCATTGTTACCGATTTCTTGGCCAGTACTAAAACGGAAAAATTGGGCCTGGCCGCCTACTTCTAATGCCATCGGGGGTAATAAAGTGGAGTCGCGGGTGTCGTGACGCCAGTAAAACTGATACTTATTGGATAATGCTGCGCTGTGCTCGGCAAACTTTTTGTTGAGCAGTTCGATTTCTGCGGATGTTTCTTTGAGTGTTAGCCCGCCTATTTTTACGTCTTCCATTTTTTTTACATTGGGGGTAAAAGGCGTAATGACTTGGGCGTGGCCACAATTCTTGGCGGTGGTGCTAATGGCGTTTAAGGTGTTTCGGCAATAGCTTACTTTACCGTTATTTCCGCTCAAGTAGCCTTCAACAATGCGAGTATTATTGATACCTGGGTCGGCAAAGAAGTGCTGGGCCTTATTGGTTGGTTGCCAATCTAATTCATCCCAAACTAGTTGGTTTTGCTCGAGAGGCAGTGATATTGGCACGTCGCTTTCTGAGTGCGCTAAGGGGGCCGAAGGCTGGAAATGTAAATGAAGGTTTTTTTGCACTACGTTTTGTTCAGCCAAGGCTTTTAGCGCAGTAATTCTTGCGTATGCGCGCAACGATGTATTCAAAAGGGTGCTTACATAAGAGGTTTTATTATTAATCGCGGTGCCGACAAGCGCGCTAAAGTCACCTATCCTTGCTGCGGCTTCTTTTAGTGTGGCGAGGTATACTTTTCGAGCGCAATAGTAACCAATTTCTTCATATTGGATGGCCATGATGGCGTTATAGTGAGTCTTGTCATCTAGCTTGGTGAAGTCAATTTTATCCACCGTTTTATGATGTTTAAATAGCTCGTCTTTTGATAAGGCTTGTTCTTTTAATATCACGCCAAACTGATTAAGGCTATAAAGGGTGGTAAAAAAACGAAGCTGACTGCCGGTTCTGCGTTGGTCTTGTTGCAGACGCATGCGCAGTATCCACTCTTCCCCACTAAAATGTTTAAATGCTTTATAGTCATTCTCTATATCTTCGTATAGCTCAAATATTTCGCCTATATCTATTATTTTAGTGGCTGATGTGATGGAGTTTTTACTGTCAAGTTCATTGGGCATCAATTTTTTGCGATGCCTGATAAGATCCCTCAGTGCTTGATAACGCTTCAGGTCGGTATCAGAAGTATAAAATTCCCCTTTTGGGTAAAAAGCAAATTTTAAGCTAACGCCATTTTCTTTGAAAATGGTTTTGCTTGCCCTCTTTTTAGCACTCGTTTCATAATCTTTAACGCGCTGCTGAATTTTATCGCGTACATTGATTTGGTGTTGCCGAAATGCTTTACGGTAAATTCGCGTTTTAATTATGCGAGAGTTGTATTCTTCTTCAGAGGGACATCTAGGAATACTAAATGTCCCTATAGAGGTGCATTCCTCGAGCTTGAACTTTGTTTTAAGGGATTGAAACTCTTCTCGAGCTATTTGGTAATCTTGTGGTACCCAAATTACATTTTCATCTAAAGCCTTGTTCACAGAAAATAAGTCGAGTAAGGCTTTTTGATATAGCGGCTTATCTTTCTTGGGCAAAAAAAACTCGTGATAAAGGCTATTAAATTGGTCCATTATCCCTAGTTCAGTTAGGCCTGTTAAGGTTGCCTCCTTATCACCTTTTACTATTTTTGATCGACATTGCGCATCCTCTTGTAGGATCAGGTTTACTGCTTCTTTAGTAAGCGCTAACCACGTTGGTTTCTTGGTTTCATGATGCTCCGGAAAATACATTACTTCCGTATACTCAACTTGAGTGCATTGAGTTTGGCTGAGCAATTTAGTGTCTGTATGGGTGACGGGGGGATGATCAATATTACTGTTGTCGAGTTGCTGCGGCACGACGAGTGTATTGTTTTCAATAATCAGGTGGATATTTTTTATTTGCTCGGAGTTGAGATTTTGCAGTGCGCTTGTACTGGTATTGAATTTTTGAGCCAATACACTCAGTGTGTCACCTTCTTGGATTAGGTAGGTATCATTCATGCTAGAAGGTGCTCCATTGAATTGGGACTAAGACTAAGTGTGTTAGAGGTTTTAGGCGTTTCTGTAGCTGTTATGTTTGATGCACGCCAAATACGTTCACTATGGTCGTAGTGTTCATAGTGAATAGACATGATTTCAGCGGTGAAATTGCTACGCTCTTGTGCTGTTAATATTTGGTTTATTTT
Source organism: Motilimonas sp. 1_MG-2023 (assembly GCF_030547455.1). Lineage (NCBI taxonomy): Bacteria > Pseudomonadati > Pseudomonadota > Gammaproteobacteria > Alteromonadales > Motilimonas > Motilimonas sp. 1_MG-2023. Next base: position 10,447 of record NZ_JAUOPX010000068.1, read on the forward strand.
CATTAAAACACTAGGGTGGTGATAGCGAAATAGCCAATGCTCACCGCTTGTTGTGTGTATGGTGACTAGACCTTTTAAGTGAGCCATGAGTTTTGTTCTATCAACTTGAAGGCTACTAACAAGTGAACTATTTGCTCGCCAATGAAGATCTTTCTGTTGATGCTGTAATATTGGGGAATCTTGCTCTACCTCGATCCATATGGGTCCATGTTCTTTCAAGTGGTCCAATGGGGTTCCTTTATACAAATAGCCCCACTGACAAAGGGGTGAAAGCGTATATATTTGATATAGAAAATCAGTGACCTGAGCTGTTTCGACCAATAAGAGGCTATATTTTGTATGGTCAATATCTGGTGTTTTCAATAGTCTAATCCTATTGGGGGCGACAGGGACAGCTTGCTAGCGGACAAGAGCCGTCTGTTTGTTTTTGGCAAAGTTGTGCCACGGGAACGTTGGCCTCGATGACAGCAAGTAGACGTTCTTTGCTGATATTCGTGGGGGGACTTAGGTCCACCGTTTGTATCTGACCAAGTTGTGCTGTAGGAACGTTGGCATCGATAGTGTCAAGCTGACGTTCTTTGTGGATCCGCTCGGGAATAGTTAGGTTTACAACTTGTTCTACCTCAATCGGTAACTGCGCCACCTTTCCACCATACCCGCTGCCACTGCTTTTCTTTCCACCCGAATTCAAATTTACATTCGGACCTTTAATATGCACGCCAGCGGGATCGACTTTGATAAAACTGCTGCCGGCTTTGACGGTTATTTCTGCGCCGGCTTCTAATACCACTTTTGAGCCAGCTTTAATGTGCAACTCGTTACCTGTATCTGATAGCCAAGCTTGGCCAGCTTTAATATGCAAGCTGCCGTTGATCACTAAGCTCTGTTCACCTTTAGTGTGTAGACGGCTTTCGCCGTCAACCGTGTGATGCTGGTTGCCCTTAATCAATTTAAAGCTATCGCGGTCAATTTCACTGTGTTGGTCACGTTTGATTTGCTCGGCTTGGTCGTTTTCAATCAAGCTGTTGAAGTCTTTTTGGGCGTGGATGTAAATTTCTTCTTGGCCCACTTCGTCTTCAAAGCGCAGCTCGTTGTAGCCGTCGCCTTTGTGGGTTTCGGTGCGCAGCACGGTGCGCGTTTTATGCTCGGGCAGGGCGTAAGGTGGCTTGTTGGTGGCATGATAAGTGCGACCTGTGATGATCGGTTGGTCGGGATCGCCTTCTAAAAAGCTGACAATCACTTCGTGGCCAATACGCGGAATGGCCATCATGCCGTATTGGGTGCCGGCCCAACCTTGAGACACGCGTACCCAGCAGCTGGCGTTTTCGTCGTTGTTGGAATAACGATCCCATGGAAATTGCACCTTAACGCGGCCATGCTCGTCACAAAATATTTCTTCACCCTCTGGGCCGGTAACAATGGCGATTTGTGGACCATCAACCCGTGG